>CAXTOI010000556.1:0-2514 GCA_964245645.1 uncultured Novosphingobium sp.
TGTCCTTGATATCACCCAACCTTTTCTAAAATGAGTTTCGGGTCAGACACTAAGGTTTACCGACCAGCGTATCTTGTAGTCAGAAACCGATCGACTGCGCGCCATGTGAGGCAGTGGTCATTTATTTTTGCTCGTGGATTAACTATATCTCGCAATCTAACGTTCATTTTAGAAAGTTGACTAAGTCCGATGAACGTATTTACAAAAAATTGGCGCCGCGCAGTCCAAACCACTGCCAAAGTTACCGTGTCGATCGTTCTGACTGCGTTACTTACTTCCGCGCTGGCCGTGTCTGCTTTCGAACAGGTGAGGACCAATAGCCATTCATCCGGCGCCAGCGGGTTAACTACCGATGTTCGCAGCTATCTGCGCAATCCGCTTGCCTATTTCGCGCAGCGATCGCCAGGTGCGCGCGGTCCCGGCGAGCTGATCCAGTCGAAGCACCGTGCTTTCAGATTGTCCGGCCGGCGCGTCAAGCCGCATGAGCAGGTGCTGGCAAAAATCCGCTACCCGTCTCCGCTTCCGGCATACATCAACGATCTCGTTGCCCCGGCCAGTCCAGGTTTGTTGGAAACGAGCGGGCCGCTAATCGCCAACGGTCAAGCTGGTGCTGCGGCAAGTTCCGAAATAGCGTCGTCGAGTGTGCCGGCTAATTTTTCTGGAGCAGGAGCCGGGGGTCCCGGCGGGAATGCAAGCGCCAATAATGGTTCCACGGTGCCTGAGCCGGCGACCTGGTTCATGCTCATATTGGGCATGGCCCTGGTCGGCTTTGCAATGCGTCGCAGTGCCCACGGCAGCGTTGCTTATGCCTGATTCCGAACTGCCCTGAAATATACCCGCCGCAAATGGCAGCGGCCCATCCCCTCATTCGTGATGACGTAACTCCCGCCAAGCCTGCCCCAAGTCTTTATATTGCCCTGTACTTCCAACCCAGGCCAACGCCCACGCCGTGGTCATGATACCGATTTAGGGAAGCTCTGATTAAGTGCGTTATCGATCAGAGGGTGCCTAAAATATCCCCGTCAGCCCGGCCTTGAGCCGGGCCAAGGCTGCCTTTCTGCACCGGACAAGCAAAGAAAGAAGCCCAAGCCCGGGTCAAGCCCGGGCCGACGGGGGTGTTATCTTGGTGAAGCTGCGACTTGATCAGAGATTCCTTAGAAGTCAAACGCCTCGACCTCGGTTCTCGTCGCCAGCATGAAGGCGTCGGCGACCAGTTGGAACGGTGCTGCGTCGACCTTGGAACGGCCCGCGTCCAAAAGCTGCGCGAACTCCTTGTAGATGTCCGAATATTCGTCCGCCGGGCCGATGAAGGGCGGCGCGCCTTCGAGCTCCAGGCGCGATCCGCCGTCGCTCAGCGTCAGCTTGCCGCCCTCGGCAGTCTCAACTTCGATCGACCATGTCTGCGGGCCGGTCTGGCGCCAGTCGAGTTCGCCGACCAGTTCCCCGTCCGTGGCCGAACCGGTGCCGAAGGTCAGATTGGCGGCAATCGGCGCCTGGCGGTTGGCAGGAAAGAACAGCGTGGCGGCGCTGATGAACACCGGCTGCGGCAGGATCCGCGTCAGGATCGAAAGCGCGTTGATGCCCGGGTCGAAGATGCCGAAACCCCCCGCCGCCATGATCCAGTCCTGTCCCGGATGCCAGCGGCGCAGATCCTCTTTCCAAGTGACGCGGAGCGACTTCAGCGTCTTGCCGGCCAGCAGATCGGCGGCGCGCTTGACCGCGGCATTGTGCTGCGCGTGGTAGGTGGCAAAGGCGGACTTGCCGGCCGCGTCCGCACGGCGCGCGATGTCGCCAACCTCGGTCACCGTTCCTGCCGGCGGCTTCTCCAGCAGTACGTGCCTGCCGGCCGCGAGGCACGCGGCGGCGATCGAACGCCGCGGCCCCGGCGGGGTGCAGATCGAAACCGCGTCCAGATCGGGCACGCCCTTCAGCATCTCGTCATAGCCGGCGAAGCTGGGCACGCCTGCGGGCGTCGCGCCGCCACCTGCGTTCGACACCGCGGCGAGTTCGAATTCGGGGGTGGCGGCGATCGCCGGGATGTGCTGATCGCGCGCGATCTTGCCGAAGCCGATGATGCCGATCCGGTACTTGGCCATGGGTCGTCCTTCTTGAACTTGAGGTAGTAAAGCGCATCAAGTGCCTGTTTGATCCCTCGGTTTGCGAACTACGCTTTCCAAGCGTCTCGCGGCCGGGCACGGCGTGCATAGCGCAGACTAGTCTAGGAGCCAGACCGGATGAAGATGAATTGGCCACTTTTGGCCCTGGCAGTGGGCGCGTTCGGCATCGGCACCACCGAGTTCGCCCCGATGGGGCTTTTGCCCGTAATTGCCGGAGGACTCGACGTGTCGATCCCCAAAGCCGGCCTGCTGGTCACCGGCTATGCGCTCGGGGTGATGGTGGGCGCGCCGCTGCTGACGCTGCCGACGAAGCGAAAAGATAACAACAAGCTGCTCAACGTAAAAATAAACAAAATTACGGCCGGCAACTTCATGGCCGCGCTGGCGCCCGATTACG
>CAXTOI010000557.1:0-2504 GCA_964245645.1 uncultured Novosphingobium sp.
GATCCTGGCGTGCCAGGAACACGTGCTCGTAAAGCGGCACGGTTTATCCTTTCATCTATCGACCGATCGCTGGCTAACCTGCGCTGATGCGCAGAGCCCCTCCGGCTTTCTGCAATTCGCACGGCGGCGATTCCATCCGTGCGAGCCGCGGCGCTTAGCGGCTGATGGAGGAAAAGCAAGAACTAAGGAAGCGCTGATTAAATGCGTTATCGATCAGAGGGTGCCTAGAATATCCTCGTCAGCCCGGCCTTGAGCCGGGCCAAGGCTGCCTTTCTGCACCGGACAAGCAAAGAAAGAAGCCCAAGCCCGGGTCAAGCCCGGGCCGACGGGGGTGTGGTGAAGCTCCGACTTGATCAGAGATTCCCTTAGCTTGCACGCCCAAGGCTGGAGGACACAAACGCCTTCGCCATCGAAAGTGGATAAAACGCGCAAGCACCAGGCGATCGGTCAGGCGGCGGCGGCGTTGAGGTTGACGGTGCTGTCCGCCAGCTTCGTCACATATTTGTCGTTGCCGTAGATTTCCTTGGTCGCAGCCGACAACTGCTTGGCAGCGTCCTTCAGGCCCAGCGCCTTGGCATAAGCCGCCGCCGTGCCGAAGCCGGCAATCCCGTAATGAGTCATTCGCTGATACTGGGCGATGATGATGACGTCGAGCAACGGACCCTTTTTCGGTCCCTCTTCGAGGACGTGCTTGGTTGCTTCCGCGACCAGCCCTTCCATCCCCTTGCAGTGCTCCTTCGACACCTTCTCGTCCTGAGCCTCGATCAGCTCCTTGAGTAGGTCGGTGTGCTTTTCGATGCCGTCGTACGATTCCTTCAGCATCTCCTTCAAGGCGTCGTCGCTGGCCTTGCCGCTGATCTTTTTCAGCACCCGCTGCATCTGGTCGTTCGCCGACCACAGATCCTTCAACTCGTCGGTGTAGATTTCCTGGATATCTTCGGGAGTCGACATGATTTGATCCTCTTCGTGCCAGTGACCACGCTGCCCACTGAACAGGGGAAACGGACGGCCACGATTGGCGTTCCTCATTTTAGGCATGACTGCTGACAAACTTGCTTAACTTGGTTCAGCCGCAGAATGCCGGTTTATGGAACGTGGCAACTCCATGGTCGTTGGACTGCCGATGGGCGCAGGAGACTTGCAAATGGATAGCAATGGCCACGGCGTTTCACCCAGGCGCAAGGCGCGGCGTAGCCTTTTACCGGCGGCCATGCTGGCTCTTTGCGGTTGGCCGGTGGCAAGTGAACAGAGCGCCATAGGTCGCTCTGTTGTTGCTGCGCCGTTTGAAGCGCGCCAAGTCGCTACGTTCAGCTATCCCTGGCGCATCGCTTTTCTTCCCGATGGGCGCATGCTCGTCACCGAGAAACCCGGGAGGCTGTGGCTGGTGACGCAAGCCGGCGTCAAGGTGCCCTTGCCCGGTGTGCCGGCGGTGCTTTATGAGGGCCAAGGAGGCCTGCTCGGTATCTATCCCGGGCCATTCTTTGTGCGCGATCATCGGGTCTATCTGACCTATGCGGAGCCTGGCGGGCGCGGCTCGGGGCTGGC
Organism: uncultured Novosphingobium sp.; assembly: GCA_964245645.1. Classification (GTDB taxonomy): domain Bacteria; phylum Pseudomonadota; class Alphaproteobacteria; order Sphingomonadales; family Sphingomonadaceae; genus Novosphingobium. The sequence goes on from CAXTOI010000557.1 coordinate 1,546, forward strand.
GCTCGCCCGCGCCACGCTGACCGAGCCCCACCCCCGGCTAGACGATTTGCATGTGCTGTGGCGCGAATTTCCCAAAGGCCGCGGGGGGCAGTTCGGCGGAGCAGTCGCATTTTCGCCCGACCGGCGCTTTCTGTTCCTGACGGTCGGCGATCGCCAGCGGCTGACGCCGGCGCAGGACCCCAACGCGCCGCAAGGCAAGATCCTGCGCCTGACGCTCGATGGGGAGCCGGCGCCGGGCAATCCGCATGCCGGCGCAGTGGGATCGGCCAGGATCGCGCTGACCGACCCGCCGGAAGATACCCAGGCCGCCAAGGCTGCACCAGTGGTCGCACGGCTGGCGTGGCCGGGCCCCAATCGCACGCCTGCCGAAACCTGGGCGATGGGCTTTCGCACGCCGTATGGGCTGGGGTTCACCGATGACGGGCGGCTTTGGGAACTGGAGCATGGTCCGCGTGGCGGGGACGAATTGAACCTGATCGAGCCGGGGCGCAATTATGGCTGGCCATTGGTGTCGGTCGGCATCAATTACGATGGCGTGCCGATCCCGAAGCCCGACACGCGGCCCGACCTGACGGCGGCGGTGGTCACATGGACGCCGGTGATCGCGCCGGGGAACCTGCTGATCTATCGCGGCAGCCTGTTCGCCGACTGGCGCGGCTCGGCACTGGCCGGCGGCTTGATGAGCGAAGCGCTCGACCGGATCGTGTTCGATGGTCACGGCGGTGCGCGTGTCGTTGCCCGCTATCCGCTGGGGTTTCGGGTGCGCGACGTGGCTCAGGCGCCCGATGGCGCGGTATGGGTCATCGCCGATGACGATCCCGGCGGCCTGTACCGCTTGACCCCGCGCTGACGGCAGTGGTTTGCCTGTATGGTCTGCATGGCAGAATTACCGCGTCTTTCGGCGAGCGTTGGGTGCCCCCACCCAACCTCCCCCGAACGGGGGAGGAGCAGAAATGCGT
>CAXTOI010000558.1:0-2501 GCA_964245645.1 uncultured Novosphingobium sp.
GGCCGGTGGCAGGGCCGGTGAACGCGGGCGCCGCAAAGGCCAGGATCGGCTTTGGCGCCGCGGCTCGCCGCGCCTCTGCCTCGCGCAGCGCCACGAACGAGCCCAGCGTCGGCACCTGGCTGACGGCAAACCGGCGCACCAGCCAGTCGGCACCCTGCACATTGTCGCCCGGTTTCGTTACCATCACCGCCAGCGGCAGGCTGGCCAGCGGCCCATGCGTGACGAAGATGAGACGGCGGATCGGGCCCAGTTGATCCTCCAGCGGCCCCAACAGTTCGCTGTAGAGACTATGCGCCAAAGCCAGGTCAAAGGGGGGAAGTTTGCCAAGACGCGGCACGAAGGCGCGGCGCAGGCTCGTCACATCGTCGGCGACGCCGGCTTCGGTCACCGTCAGCGGCCGGGCGACGATCCGGTCGGGGGTGACCAGCACCGCCCAGCTGTCCCTGGCGCCCAGCGCAAAGGTGACCACCGCCTCGCCCGGCGCCAGATGCGCGCGGAAAATGCCAAGCGGAACCGCGCTGGGGCTCAGCAGGCCGCTGATCGCCGGGTAGCTGGTCCGCAGGCGGCGATCGCCGGCGGTGACCGCCGCCTCGCCCGCCACAATCTGTGCGGCCAGCGCGGCTTCCTGTTTGGCGTCGCGCAGCTGCGTGGGCCGATCGACCGCGTCGGCATAAGCGATCCGCTGTGCGGCCAACTGCCGGCCTGCTTCCTCGGTCTCGCGCAGCATGCCGGCGATGGCGGGGTCGGCGGCAGCGAGCCGGTTGGCCGAGCGCTCGATGGTCTGGTCGGTGACGCTGGCGCCGGTTAGCTGGATCGCCCGGAACATCTCGGCATCGACCTCGGCCGTCGGCTTGGCTGCAGGATCGGTCGCGACCTTGAAAAACGGTGCGATCAGGCTGAAGCTGACCGATCCGCGGGTGGTCTGGTCGCGGTCGAGGATGTCGAAGGCCGAATGATAGGCCGCCAGCGAAGCGGCGCGCGCATCCTGCGCCCCATAAAGCCGGCCCAGCGCCAGCCACGACAGCGCGGTGGGGCCGGCTTCGCCGAAGATCCGCTGGCGATAGCGCAGCGCTTCGAGATCCTGGCGCTCGGCCACCGCCAGCCGATTGCCGCGCTCGTTGAGCTCGCCCATGAACGCCAGCACATTGGGGCGCCACCACGGCGGCAGGCCATCGGTGTGGACGATGATGTCCAGCGCCTCGCCCGCGGCCGCCTCGGCGCTGGCGAGATCGTCCAGCCGCAGCAGCATCTGTGCCTCGATCATCAGGCTGTGCAACAATTCGGCGCGGCTGATCCCCTGCGCGGCGAGCCGGCCGGCGTCGTCGGAGAAATCATCGGCGGGGCTCACCGAACGCCGGCGCAGCGCCGTGGCCGCGCGGGCGAATTGCAGCGCTTCGTCGTAATGCTGTCGGTTGGCGGCATCGAGCGCGCGATAGGCGAGCAGCCGGGCGCGGTAGAAGTCACCGGCGCTGCGGTCGATGATTGGATCGGCCTCGCGGAACAGGCTGGCGGCTTCCTCGAAGCGCTGCTGATTGCTGACTTCGAGCGCCAGCGAGATCAGCACCTCGCCCACGCCGGGCGACGCCGCACCGAAGACGCGCGCCTGGATTTCCAGCGCCGTGCGATAAGCCGCTTCGGCGTTGGCGGAATCGGCGCGGCTGCTGGCCAGTCGCGCCTGGCGCAAGGCGGTGTCGGAGGCGGCGAAATCGCGCGCCAGGCTGGGCGCAGGCGCGACCGGCAGGCCGAGAAGGTTGGCCAGCGATCCAGGCTCGCGCCAGCCGGCGGCCGGGTCGAGCGCCTGGCCGCTCTGGGCTGCGATGGCGCGGGTCATGACCGGCAGCAGCACCGGCAACCCGGCCGCCTGATACAGCACCCGCCCCTGCGCATAAGTCAGCATCAGTTGCGGCCAATTGCCCTCGCGCAGCGTGCATGGCGCGATCTTCAGCTCCGAACCATCGGCCAGCGGCAACCACTTGCCCCCGCGGCAATCCATGCGCCGCGCGAATTCTGCCGTCGCCAGACTGCGCTGGGCGGCGGCGTCGATCGCCGCGTGGCGCGCCGCGCCCGAGACAGGCACGTTGAGCGGCAGCGGCGACGGGCGCACCGCGCCGACCGCGGTGGCATCGCCATTGCAGGTCAGCGTCAGCGGGGGCGGCACGTCGGCATCGCGCCGCTGATCGGCCGCGATGACGCCGGTGCAGGCCTCGCCGGCAGTGTCGGCCTGGGCGATCCGCCCCGTGCCGGTGCTGGTCTGCGCGCAGGCGCGGCCGGCCGGCAAGGCGATAGCGAGGCTCGCACAGGCCAGCAGCAGGACGGGGCGGCGAAGTGTCGTGATCACCACAGCCCCTCGTTCCCCCAGTTCGAATAATCGTCACCCAGGCTCGACAAGCGCTTGATCGACTCGGGCGCGGTCGGCGCCGGCACCTGCGTAACGAGGCCGCCAGCCACGGTCGATGAACTGACCACCGGTTCGACGCTGTCGGGCAAGCCGAGGATCGGCC
>CAXTOI010000559.1:0-2493 GCA_964245645.1 uncultured Novosphingobium sp.
GCCGAACAACAGCACGGCCATCAGCAGCAACGCCTGGATTACATTTTGCTGATTCTTCACGCGAAATCCCAATCAAGTCCAGCCAGTCAAAAAGCCTGGATATTACCGCCTAAGGCACCGGATCATAGCCATGCCCGCCCCATGGATGGCAGCGCAATAGACGCTTAACCGCCAGCCAGCCACCCTTAATCACGCCATGTTTTTTGAGCGCGCCAATGGCGTATTCCGAGCAACTGGGGGCGTAGCGGCAGTTGGGTCCGAGCACCCGTGACGGCCCGATCTGCCAACCGCGAGCGAGCAGGATGAGCAGACGTTTCATGATCGCGAAGGGGGTTTCAATTTTGGCTTGTTGGTTTTGCCGGCACTCGGCTTGCGGCGCGGTGGGTCGCCCTTGCCGGCTGCGGCACGGATCAGCGCGGCCAGCAGTTCCTCGCGCAGCACTGCAAAATCCCGCTCTACCCCGCCCTCGCGGCCGATCACCACGTGATCGTGCTGGGGCAGGCCGTGCATCGGCAGCAGTTCGCGGATCAGTTCGCGAAAGCGCCGCTTCATGCGGTTGCGGACCACGGCATTGCCGATGCGCTTGGTGACGGTGATGCCGTAGCGCAGGCCGGCGCCACCGTTGGCGCGGACCAGCAGCACCAACCCCGGACGCGATACCCGCAGGCCGCGGTTAGCGGCAACGAAATCGGCGCGGCGCGTAAGGATCGTGGGCCGCGCCGGGATGGATGAGCAGGTTTCGTTCGGGCTCAGCGAGGCCGAACCGGCCGCATCGGAATTCAGGCCGACAGCTTCTTGCGGCCCCGGGCACGGCGGGCGCGCAGCACATTGCGGCCGCCGACGGTGGCGCCGCGAGCACGGAAACCATGGCGGCGGGCGCGGACAAGGTTGCTGGGCTGGAATGTGCGCTTCATGATAACCTCGAACTGGCGGAGCGCCACTCGGACGCAAATAGCAGAGAGGCCGCAGAAGCAGCCGCCGGAGCGCGCCCGTTACGCAAAGCCGGGTTTCGAGTCAAGCCATACGGAACGGCGCTTCGAGCCATTTGCAGGTAGCTTAGCTTCTGACCATCGACCGTTGCGCTGAAAGGATCCTGATTTCGTCAGGAAGACGGTTGGTGTCCAACTCTTGTCCCAATTTGTTGAGCTCGAGCCCGCCAAAGCGGAATAGGCTCGACACACCGCTGCTCCCGGTTATGCGACAATAGGGATTAACACGGGGGTAAGCACTTGGTCGCGCTGGTCATGACGGTGGCTTATCTCGGGCTGGAGGCGCGCAGCGTCGAAGTGCAGTGCCAGGTCGCGCCCGGCATGCCCGGCTTTTTCGTCGTCGGGCTGCCCGACAAGGCGGTCAATGAAAGTCGCCAGCGGGTGCAGGCGACGCTGGCCAGCATGGGGCTGGCGCTGCCGCCCAAGCGGATCATCGTCAATCTTTCGCCGGCCGACCTGCCCAAGGAAGGTGCGCATTACGATCTGCCGATCGCGCTGGCCTTGCTGGCAGCGATGGGGGTGACCGATGCCGAGCAATTGACCGATTTCATCGCCGTGGGCGAACTGGCGCTGGACGGGCGGATCATCGCCTCGCCGGGCGTGCTGCTGGCGGCGATCCACGCCAGCGGCGCCGACATGGGGCTGATCTGCCCGGCGGCGCAAGGCGCGGAGGCGCGTTGGGCCAGCGGGGTTTCGGTACTGGCAGCGCCCGATCTGATCAGCCTGCTCAATCATCTCAAGGGCACGCAGGTGCTGCCCGAACCCGCGCCGGGCGAGGCCGATCCGCCTCACATCGGGCCGGATCTGCGGCAGGTGAAGGGGCAGGAAACGGCAAAGCGCGCGCTCGAAATCACGGCGGCGGGTGGGCACAATCTACTGCTGATCGGACCGCCGGGCGCGGGCAAGTCGCTGCTGGCAAGCTGCCTGCCGGGAATCCTGCCGCCGCTCGCCTCAGCCGAAGCGCTCGAAGTGTCGATGATCGCTTCGATCGCTGGCACGCTCGATAGCGGGCGGATCAGCCGCAGCCGGCCGTATCGCAGTCCGCACCACTCCGCATCGATGGCGGCGATGACCGGGGGCGGGGTGCGCGTGCGGCCGGGGGAAGTGAGCATGGCCCATCTGGGGGTGTTGTTCCTAGATGAGTTGCCCGAGTTCCAGCGCGCGGTGCTTGATTCGCTGCGCCAGCCGCTGGAAACCGGGGAGGTGACCGTGGCGCGGGCCAATGCGCATGTCACCTTTCCGGCGCGGGTGCAGTTGATCGCGGCGATGAACCCGTGCCGTTGCGGCTATCTCGGCGATGCGGCGCGAGCCTGCAGCCGGGCGCCGAAATGCGCGGCCGATTATCAGGGCAAGGTGTCGGGGCCGCTGCTCGATCGGGTGGACCTGCATGTCGAGGTCGATCCGGTGAGCGCGCTGGACATGGCGCTGCCGAGCCCGCGCGAAGGATCGGCGCAAGTCGCGGCACGGGTCAGCGCGGCGCGGGCGATTCAGACCGCGCGGCTGG
>CAXTOI010000560.1:0-2488 GCA_964245645.1 uncultured Novosphingobium sp.
GGCGGTGGACCCGTCGATGGTGGTGACCAGGCCCAGACAACCGGTATTAGCTTTGTCGGCGATCAATTCCGCCGTGCAAACCGGAGTCGTCTTATAGTCGAAGTCCATATTGTCATAAATGTGGAAATTTTCATAGAAAGCGCCGCCGATCACCCTGATGCGCTTGTCGGCTGGGGTGGAAAGACGGAGTTCCTGCGTCAAATGGGTGTTGCGGGTCTTGTCGTGCCAATAGCTGTATGGCGCATAGCAATAGGGTGAGCCGCCACCGATGCCGGTGCCGCTGCCGACGCACTGGTAATATTCGCCAAACGCGCGCGAATAGTTGGTGTAGTCCTGCTGGGTCTCGAGGTGCCGAACCATGTACGCACCGGTATAGACCAGATGCAAATCAGCAACGGCACCGTTAACGGTCCAGGCCGTATTGTAGAATTCGTCCTTATTGTAGCTCGGCTCGAACGTCACCGTCTGCAGCTTTTTTAACGCGACGCCGTCCGGGCTGTAGGGTTCCTGGTTGAACGTGCCCTCGGCGTCGAGCTTTTGGTACATCTCAGAGATCAGGACATCCCAGTCCTTGTCGATCTGCCACTTGGCCGAGATGCGGCCGCCGATGTAGTCGACCGGGTTGTAATCGTTCTTGACCGCCGATGCATTGTTATATTGTCCGGCATTGGCCTGATTGGTGGCCGTAGGCGTGCCCAGATAGTTGGCGTAATGATCGTTGGTCGAACGCGTGTAGGTGCCTGGGACATTGTCAATGTAGCCGCCCTGGTGATCGTCGTAGATCACTGCGCGGATCGCCAGCTTGTCGGTGATGATCGGGATATTGATCGTGGCGTTGAACGATCCGTTAGGCGCGCCGCCGGACGTGCCCCCGGCACTGCCTTCGAAATGACCTTCGAACTTGTCGAGCTTGGGCTTGTTGGTGATATAGCGCACCGCGCCGGCCTCGGCACCGCCGCCGAACAGCGTGCCTTGCGGGCCCTCGAGCACTTCGATGCGCTCAAGGTCAGCCACATAGATGTCGGCGTTGCGCGAGGGAAACTGCATCGACTGGTCGTCGAGATACAGCGCCACGTTCGGGAAATATCCGGTGGTCGATGCCGACTGGCTGCCGGCGAAGCCGGTCGAAAGGCCGCGCATGAAGATCGAGCCCGCGCCTGGGCCGTTGTTGCCGAAGGTCACGTTAGGTGTGAATTTGATCAAATCGTTGAAGTTGGCAACGTTGAGTTGCTTCAGCGTATCACCGGTAAACGCCTGAATCGTGAGCGGGACCTTCTGGATGCTCTCGCTACGCCGCGTGGCGGTCACGATGATGTCATTGGGCGAGGCCGTGTCGGCTTCCGCCAGAGTAGTTTGCGCAGGTGCGGTTTGCGCATGGGCGGTTCCACCGATCATTGCGGCGAAGGCGCAGGACAGAAGGTATCGCGATTTCATCTTTTTCCCCCCGAAAAAGGCACCAAACGCAGCGCTTATCGTGCCGACCCCACCGACTCACCGAAAAAGCGGCTGTCGTTGATGGCAATGTTATCAGCGCATTCGCGCCAGGTCTATGTTGCGGTGCAGCGTTAGTCGATATAAGTAAAATTTATGATGTCCATAAGTCGCTTGCAGCCGCCGTGCGGCCGTGTAGGCGCAGCGATGAGAGCATGCATGCAATCAGTACGAACCACGTTGTTGAAGCAGCGCTGCCGCTTCTTCCCAAAAGCGCACCAACCCCGCCTCATAGCTGGCCGGAATTATGCCACGCAGGCATGCTCGCCCTCAACCCACAAGCGGATGGCAATATGGTCGATGATCGTGGCGGCGCTGCATCCGGTCGCGAAGTTGGGGGACTCTGCGTCGAAGAACCCGCCCTCCATCAGCAGTGTCCGCCATCCCGCGCCGGCGATGCGGACTCGCACGATCCCGCCCCCGATCGCGGTGAGCGCGCCATCTTCGCCAAGGACAGGGCCGAGCGCGGCGATATCGCCCTCGACCAGCCAGACGGTCGGCTCGAAGCGGATCAGGGTCATGCCTAGGCTCGCGGCTGATTGGCCCAACGGCGGCAGCGACACGCCAGGCCCGGCCTGCATCCGCGCCGCAACTTCGCGCGGATTGGACCAGATTTCCATCGCGTGGAGTGGTGCCGGTGCGAGCCGGGTGATTGCCGGATCAGGCACGATAGCGCGCTCCGCCCGCATCGTAGAAATGCGGTGCGACCACCTGCACCGGCGTCGTGATGGCGCGCATCGGCGAGGTGACGGTCAGCATCTCGCCGTGCCGCGATGCCCCGTCGACCAGCAGCGCAAGGCCGATCGCGCCGCCCTCCATAATGCGCCGCCCGGCCGCGGCGACATGACCCTGGGGCGGCTCACCCGGCGCCTCCACCAGCATCGCGCCTTCCGGGATCGTGCCGTCCGGCGCCTCGATGCCCACCAACTGCAATCGCCCCGGATCGCCGAGCCCGGGTCGCGTCAGGCCGGCCGCACCGATGTAGCCGCCCGCCTTG
>CAXTOI010000561.1:0-2481 GCA_964245645.1 uncultured Novosphingobium sp.
TGCCAGCGCCGAACACCAACTGCCATAGCATGAAAATTCCGGGATGGAGGCGCAAACACTGGCCATGAAAACGACCGCACGCGTGGTGGTAATCGGTGGGGGCGTGGTAGGTGTCTCCACCCTGTACCATCTGGCCAAGCTGGGCTGGACCGATGTGATTCTGGTCGAGCGCAAGGAACTCACCTCGGGCTCCACCTGGCACGCCGCCGGCCTGCTCCCGCTGTTCAACCTGTCCTATTCGGTCGGCAAGCTGCACCAGTATTCGGTCGATCTATACCCGTCACTGGAAGCCGAAACCGGCCTCAACGTCGGCTTCTCCCGGGTCTCGAACATCCGCCTCGCTAACACCCGCGACCGCTGGGACGAGTACAATTACTACGCCGGCGTAGCCCGGACCATCGGCGTCGATGTCGAATTCCTGACCCCCGCGCAGCTCAAGGACATCTGGCCGCTGGCCGAAACGACCGGCCTGATCGGCGCCATCCGCCATCCCGCCGACGGCTATATCCAGCCCGCCGACCTGACCCAGGCGCTGGCCAAGGGCGCCCGCCAGCGCGGCGCGACGATCTATCGCAACATCACCGTCACCGGCATTGACCAGAAGCCCAACGGCGAGTGGCTGGTGACCACGGACCAAGGCGAGATCACTTGCGAACACGTCGTCTCGGCCAGCGGCAATTTCGCGCGCCAGACCGGCGCCATGGTCGGGCTGGATGTGCCGGTGATTCCGGTCGAACACCAGTACATCGTCACCGAAGCCCACCCCGCGATCCTCGAACGCCGCCGCCAGGGCCTGCCCGAAATGGGCGTGCTGCGCGAATCCGATGCCAGCTGGTATATGCGCGAGGAAGCCGGCGGGCTGCTGCTCGGCCCCTATGAAAGCGGCGCGCCGGCCTGCTACGTCGCCGGTCCTGCGGCGAGCAGCGAATACGAGCTGTTCCCCGACGCGCTCGACCGGCTCGAACCCTATATCATGTCGGCCATCGCCCGCGTGCCCGCATTCGGCGAAGTCGGCGTCAAGCAGGTCTACAACGGCGCGATCGCCTACACCCCCGATGGCTCGCCGATCGTCGGCCCGGCCTGGGGCAGGAAGAACTTCTGGCTCAACGAAGGCCACAGCTTCGGCATCACCGCCGCCGGTGGCGCCGGCTGGCAACTCGCGCAGTGGATCGTCGAAGGCGAACCCTCGATCGACATGATGGGCGTCGATCCGCGCCGTTACGGCGAATATGCCGGGCAGGGCTACCTCACGGAAAAGAACGAGGAGGCCTACGCCAAGGTCTTCAGCGTCCATTATCCCGACGAGGAACGCGAAGCCGCGCGCCCCCTGCGCCAGACCCCGTGCTATGACCGCATGAAAGCGCTGGGCGCGGTATTCGGCAGCGTGTTCGGCTGGGAACGCCCCAACTGGTTCGCGCCCGCCGGGTATGAGCTGACCGAAGCCGATCTCGCCAAGCCCGACGTGCTGCTCAATCACAACCATCCCGATGTGCCCGATCAACCGATCCGCGAGAAATGGTCGTTCCGCCGCTCGAACTATTTCGAACACGTCGGCGCCGAAGTCCGCAGCGTCCACGAAGGCGTCGGCCTGCAGGACATGAGCGCGTTCGCCAAGGCGCTGATCACCGGCCCCGGTGCCGAGGCCTGGCTGGGCGGTCTGCTGACCAATGCCGTGCCCAGGAAGACCGGCCGCGTCACGCTGTCGTATCTGCTGACCGACGCCGGCGGGGTCCGTGCCGAATTCACCGTCTACAAGCTGGGCGAGGAGCGTTATTACCTGGTCTCGGCCGGCGCGCTGCAGCGGCACGACCATGATTATCTGCGCAAGGCATTGCCCGGCGACGGTTCGGTGCACTTGGAAGACCTGACCACGAAGATGGGCGTGCTGGTGCTGGCCGGGCCCAAATCGCGCGAAGTTCTGCAGACGGTCACCCGCAGCGACTTGTCGCATGCCGCCTTCCCGTGGCTCACTGGGCAGACGATCAGCATCGGCGCGGCTCCGGTCGAGGCGTTGCGGGTCAATTTCATCGGCGAACTGGGCTGGGAAATTCACCACCCGATCGAGATGCAGAACTATATCTTCGACCGGCTGATGGCGGCGGGTGCGGCGCATGGCATCAAGCCGTTCGGCATCCGGGCGATGACCGCGATGGCGCTGGAGAAGAGCTACAAGCTGATCCCGCGCGAGTTGTCGATCGAATATTCGGCGTTGGAAAGCGGCCTCGAGCGCTTCGTCTCGTTCAAGAAGCCGAGCTTCAAGGGCCGCGACGGGCTCCAGGTGCGCACTTCCGCGTGGCAGTTCGTCACGCTCGAAGTGTTCGGCATCACCGACGCCGATGCGCGCGGCTCGGAGCCGATCACCCGCGATGGCGCCTTGGTCGGCCGCGTCACCTCGGGCGGCTACGGCTGGCGCTGCGCCAAATCGCTGGCCCTGGCGATGGTCGCGCCGGCGCATGCCGCGATCGGCACGAGGTTGAACAT
>CAXTOI010000562.1:0-2474 GCA_964245645.1 uncultured Novosphingobium sp.
GTACAGGAACGCGCCGCGCCTCAAACCGATGCCCGCGTTCATGACCGCACCCAAGGCCGTAGGCGGCGATGACGTGCCGATCATGCAGGACGACCATATCCACTGGAATGGTCAGCCGGTCGCGCTGGTGCTGGCCGAAACCCAGGAGCAGGCGGACCACGCCCAATCGCTCATCCGGGTGACTTATACCGCCGCAGACGATGCGATAACGACAATGGCGGCGGCCAGGGCCAATGGCTCGAAACAAGGCACCTTCAGCGGTGAGCCGCTCCACGTGGCGATCAAGGATGCCGAGGCGATGCTGGCGGCCGCGCCGCATCAGGTGGACCTGCGCTACACCACGCCCCGCCATAACCACAATCCGATCGAACCGCACGCCGCTACACTGGCGTGGGAAGGCGAAAAACTGCGCATCCACGACACGGTCCAGGCGGTAGCGCACGAAGCCTGGACGCTGGCGCAGGTATTCGGCATCGCCGTCGAGGATGTCCACGTCACCTCGCCCTATGTCGGGGGCGGCTTCGGCTCCAAGACGCTGTGGCAGCACCAGGTGCTCGGCGCGGCAGCGGCAAAGCTGGTCCAGCGCCCGGTGCGGATCACGCTGTCGCGCGAAGGTGTCTACCGCGTCGTCGGCGGGCGCACGGTCACCGAACAGCGCCTGGCGCTGGGCGCGCAGCCGGACGGCAGCTTCGATGCGCTGATTCACACCGGCACCGTGGCGATGACCGCACATAACAACATGCCCGAGCCCTTCATCCTGCCCTCGCAAAGCGCCTACGCCTCGCGCAGCTTCCTCCTCGACGTGCAGACGGTGGCGATGAACATGACCGCCAACACTTTCATGCGCGCGCCGGGCGAAGCGGTCGGCACCTTCGCGCTGGAATCGGCGATCGATGAACTCGCCCACGCGATGGGCATGGACCCGATCGACATGCGCCTTGCCAACGAGCCCGAGCAGGACCCGACCACCGGCCTGCCGTTCTCGCAACGCGGCATCGCCGAAGCATTTGCCACCGGCCGCGCCCGCTTCGGCTGGGATGCGCGCGGCGCCCCCGGCGCCACGCGCGATGGCGACTGGCTGGTCGGCATGGGCACCGCCACCGGCTGCTACCCCTACCACCGCATGCCCGGCGGCGCGGCGCGGATCACCATCACCAGGGATGGTCACGCCACCGTCGGCATCGCCGCGCATGAAATGGGCATGGGCACCTCGACCGCATCGACGCAAATCGCCGCCGAGCGCCTCGGCTTGCCGATGGCTGCGGTCACCTTCGAATATGCCGACACGAACCTGCCCGGCCTGGTCCTGGCCGGCGGCTCGCAACAGACCGCGTCGATCGGCTCGGCGGTGATCGCCGCGCATCATCTGCTGGTGAAGGAACTGCTGAAGCTGGCAGGCAATGATTCGCCGCTGTCCGGCCTGTCGCCGGACGAGGTCGGCGGGCTGAACGGCGGCCTGTGCGCGCTGGACGATGAAGCCCGGCACGAAAGCTACGCCGCGCTCCTCGCCCGCGCCCAGCGCGACGAGCTTACCGTCGAGGCCGAAGCCCCACCCCCGCTCGAAGTCCAGCACTGGTCGATGCACAGCCACAGCGCGTTGTTCTGCGAAGTGCGGGTGAACGCCATCACCGGCGAAATCCGCGTCAGCCGGTTCCTCGGCGTATTCGATTGCGGCCGGATCATCAACGCCAAGACCGCTGCCAGCCAGTTTCGCGGCGGCATCATCATGGGGCTGGGCCTGGCGCTGATGGAGGAAACCCAGTTCGACAAGCGCACCGGCCGGATCATGAACCCCTCGCTGGCCGAGTACCACGTCCCCGTTCACCTCGACGTGCCCGAGATCGACGTGATCTGGACCGACGAGCCCGATCCGCACAGCCCGATGGGCGCGCGCGGGGTGGGGGAGATCGGCATTACCGGCGTCGGCGCAGCGGTGGCCAACGCGGTGTTCAACGCCACCGGCAAGCGGGTGAGGGACCTTCCCATCACGCTGGACAAGCTGTTATGAGTACCACGGCAAGCTAAGGAACGCCGCATGACCACTCGCACGACCCTGATTCCCGGCGCCGATCATCCGATCGCCATCGCCCGCAACCCTCAGCGCGTCACCGTAACCCAGGGCGGCAAAGTCATCGCCGATACCACCGAAGCGCTAACCCTGCGCGAAGCCAGCTATCCCCCGGTCCAATACATCCCGCGCAAGGACGCCGACATGGCCGCGCTCGCGCGTTCGACCACCACCAGCTGGTGCCCCTACAAGGGCGAGGCATCCTATTACAGCATCCCCGCCGGCGGCGAAGGCTCGGTCGATGCGATCTGGTCCTACGAAGCGCCGCACGACGCCGTAGCCGAGATCAAGGACCACCTCGCGTTCTATCCCCATCGCGTCGATTCGATCGTCTAGCGTCGTGGCGCATCGCCGGAAAACGACAAAGACAAGGAAGAAGCGCCCACCCCTAGGGTCTGTCCGTTTG
>CAXTOI010000563.1:0-2467 GCA_964245645.1 uncultured Novosphingobium sp.
CGACCAACCCACCGGTCAGCACGAAGGCGAAGATCGTGCCGCCGCTGATTTCGCCGCTCGCGACGCCCAGCGCGCCGCGCCACATAAGCAGCGTGATCGCCCCAAACACCAGCAGCATGACCACCGAGGTCATGATCGCGCGGAGCATGATCCGGCGCCTGGCAGTGGCAAAACTGCGCTCCACCGCGCCCGCAAAGCGCTCCGTCTCGCGCATTTCCTGGTTGAAGGCCTGGACGATGCGTGCTGCGCCCAGCACCTCGGCGATCATTGCGCCGATGTCGGCCACCCGGTCCTGGCTGGTGCGCGAGACCTTGCGCAGCCGGCGTCCGAACCAGACGATCGGCACCACCACCACCGGAATGGCCAGCACGAGCATCGCCGTCAGCCTGGGTGCGAGCCAGAACAGGAAGCCGAGCCCGGCGATGGCGGTGATCATGTTGCGCAGCGCCACGGATACGGTGGTGCCCACCACCTGTTCGATCAACGCGGTGTCCGATGTCATCCGCGAGGAAATCTCCTTCGGGCTGTTTTCCTCGAAAAAGCTCGGCGCAAGGCGCAGCAGATTGGCCTGCACGGCAAGCCGGATATCCGCGACCACGCGCTCGCCTAGCCATGCGACGTTGTAGAACCGCACCGCAGTGCCCACCGCCAGAACCAGCACGATGCCGAGCAGCATCTCGAACCAATGGCCCACTGCGGAGGGATTGCTGCCCTTGGCAAAGCCCTTGTCGATGATCAGGCGCAAACCAAAGGGGATCGCCTGCGTCGCCGCTGCGGTGATGATCAGCGCGGTCCCGGCCATCGTCACCCGCGCGGGATAGGCTCTGGCCGCGTCCCAGATCATGCGCAGCGGGCCAAGCTTGCGGACCGACAGTGCGGACCGGGCTCCTGCGCGTGCGTCGATGGTTGCAAAAGTCAGCGAGGCGGTGCTTGATGAAGGCATGGCTGAACGTCCTAATCGAATTCCGCAGATGAGGAAACCGGTCCATTGACAATGCGATGACGAGCCAGCCCTTCATCCGGGCCGTGCGAGCCGTCTCTTGTTGCAATGCAGCAATATGCGCTTAGATGTCCTACAACGAGTTGTTGCCGGAAGGGCTTGGCCAGTGCTTTACGATCTTTATGAGATACAGCGCAGTTATCTCGCTGGGGCAGGCGCCTGGGCTTCGGTCGTGTCCGAATTCATGTCCAATCCGATGCTGCCGATGAACTATCTCGGCGCGGGCCCGGCGGTGGCTTCCGCGCTGGAAGTATTTGCCCATGCCGCGATACCGCGCGGCAAGCCGGCCTTCGGGATAGACTGGGTTACGGTCGATGGCCTTTCCCAGCCGGTTGCCGAGACGATCGTGCTGCGTCGGCCGTTCGGCAATTTGCTGCGTTTTGCGCGCGCCAACCTGCCCGAAAACGCGCCGCGGCTGCTGATCGCCGCGCCGATGAGCGGGCATTATGCCACGCTGCTGCGCGGGACGGTGCAGCGCATGGTCGAAAGCTGCGAAGTCTATATCACCGACTGGGCTGATGCGCGGACCGTGCCGCAGGCCGAGGGCCGCTTCGATCTGGACGACTACATCGATTATCTGATCGGCTTCCTGGAGCACATCGGCCCGGGCACGCATATGATGGCGGTCTGCCAGCCATCGGTGCCGGCGCTGGCCGCGACTGCGGTGATGAGCGCGGCGAACAATCCCTGCCGACCGTTGACGCTGACCATGATGGGCGGCCCGATCGACACCCGCGAGGCGCCGACCAGCGTCGATGACCTGGCGATCGACCATCCGCTCGGCTGGTTCGAGAGCCATGTCATCGCCACCGTGCCGCTGCATTATCCCGGCGCGGGGCGGAAGGTCTATCCGGGCTTTCTCCAACTGGCCGGTTTTCTGTCGATGAACCTGCAAAGCCATCTCGACAGCCATTACCAGATGTTCCGCAACCTGGTCGCCGGTGACGGTGAGAGCGCGGATGCCAGCAAGGCGTTCTACGAGGAATATCGCAGCGTCTGCGATATGACCGCCGAATTCTACCTCCAGACGATCGAACATGTCTTCCAGCGCCATTCGCTACCCAAAGGGGAATTCTGCCATCGCGGTCAGCTGATCGACCTGACCGCCATCCGCGATACCGCGCTGCTGGCGATCGAAGGCGAACATGACGACATTTCCGGCATCGGCCAGACCCGCGCCGCGCTGACCATCGCCACGAACTTGCCCGACGACGCCAAGCGCTATTTCCTGGCGCCCGACGTGGGCCACTACGGCATCTTCAACGGCAGCCGCTGGCGCCGGACCATTGCGCCGGTGGTGGAACAATGGCTGGCGCAGCATGGCGCGCGTGCGCCTGTCGGCGGTATGCTGGTGGTGGGGTAAAGCGAACTCGCGCTGGGCGGATCGTTACGAAAAGGTCCCGCTGATCGCCCCGAACGAGGGGCCGACCAATTGACGATGCACGGCGGCCAGGATCGTCGTCAAGA
>CAXTOI010000564.1:0-2450 GCA_964245645.1 uncultured Novosphingobium sp.
CCGCCGGGGAGGGGAGCGGAAGCCGCTTCGGTTGTCGGAATACCGCCAGGCGCGTCAGGTGACGGCGGCGCGGTTCCGATACTCGGGCTTGTTCCAGGCGCGGGTCTCGCATAGCTCGCGCAGCCGCTCGATTGCCGCGACGATATCGGCGTAGCGCAGGTAAAGCGGGGTCAGCCCGAACCGCAGCACGTCGGGCGCGCGGAAATCGCCGATGACGTCGCACGCCTTGAGCGCCTGGATGATCGCATAGGCATCGGCATGGGCATAGGATATCTGGCTGCCGCGCTGCGCGGGATCGGCGGGGCTGACCAGCCGGAACCCGAACCCGGCGCAGCGCTGGTCCATTCGCGCGACGAACAACTCGCCAAGGCGGATCGACTTGCGGCGTAGTTCGCCCCTATCGGCGCGCAGCATCAGATCGACGCCGCATTCGAGCGCGGTCAGCCCGAGGATTTGCGGCGTGCCGCACATAAAGCGGGCGATGCCCGCGGCGGGGCGGTAATCCTCCTCGAAGGCAAACGGGCTGACGTGGCCGAACCAGCCGGACAGCACCGGCGCGGCCGACTGATGGCGCTGCGCCACGAAGATGAAGGCGGGCGCACCGGGACCGCCGTTGAGGAACTTGTAGCCGCAACCGACCGCGAAATCGGCGTTCGCGGCATTGAGATCGACCGCGATCGCGCCGGCGCTGTGGCTGAGATCCCAGACCACCAGCGCGCCTTGCTCATGCGCGCGGCGGGTGACTTCTGCCATGTCGTGGACGCGGCCCGATTTGTAATGAACCTGCGTCAGCAGCAGCACCGCGACATCCGCGTCGAGGTGGTCCAGCACGGCCTCGGGCGCGGCCGTCACCGCGCGCAGCCGGCCGCCGCTGAACGCGGCGATGCCTTGCATCATATAGAGATCGCTGGGGAAATTGCCGCTTTCGGACAGGATCACCGCGCGGCCGGGCCGCAGCGAGATCGCCGCGGTCAGCGCCTTGAAGACATTCACCGAGGTCGAATCGGCAACGATGATCTCGCCGGGCTGCGCGCCGAGGAGCGTGGCGATCTTGTCGCCGATCCGCTGCGGCGCGGTTATCCATTCGGCGCCCAGCCAGGAGGTAATCAACCCCTCGCCCCATTCGCTCGCGACCGTGGCGGCGATGCGACCGGCGGCGGCACGCGGGAGCGCGCCGAGCGAATTGCCGTCGAGGTAGATCAGACCCTCGCGGAGCTGGAACTCGCTTCGAAAGCCGCGCAACGGGTCTTGCGCATCGAGCTCGTCAGCGAGGTTTTGCAGGTCGTTCGACGGCCGAGATGGAAGCATCTTGCGCTTTCTTCACCGGGAGCGGCGGGTGGCATTTACCTTAGCGACCTGCCGGGGAAACACCATCCCGCTGCGCTGCGTTCGTTCGGCAACAGCAAATGCGCTGTCCATGCGGCGCTATGCCATCGCCGATCACGGGAACGGTGCGGTCAAACCGTCGATGGCCGCCCACCGGTCCCATCTCGCCTGGCGGGCACGCCGGGCGGTCATTCCGCCCAGCGCCATCACCGGCACCCCGGCGCGCGCTGCCAGCGCCCGAAACCGCGCGGTACCCAGCGTCCGTTCGCCGGGATGCGAGGCCGTGGCGAAGACGGGTGACAGCAGGATGGCGGTAGCGCGCCGGACGCGGCCGATCTGGTGCAGATCATGCGCGATAGCCAGGCGGGGCAGCGCAGGCCCATGCGCGAGCAGGCGGGGAGAGCCATAGGCACCATCGGCGCCCCATTGCCGCGCCTGCGCTGCGCTGCCCGCCAGCACGATCCAGTGGCCATGGCGGCGGGCAAGCCGTTTCAGCGCCGCGAAGCGCGCCTGCCGGGACGCCCGATCGAGATGATAATGACGATAGATGAACCCGCTGCCGCGCGGCAGGCGGGCCAGCGATGCTGGAAGAGCGGCTTCGTTGCGCGCGTCGCTGATCAGCCAGAGCTTTGGCAGTATGGGCCGGCGTCGGGGCATCGGGTCGCTCCACGGTATCTTGCGAATGCCTGCGCCGTTGAACAACCGGCGGGCAACGCTTTTTGCATTAACGCTGCGGCCGACTTGGTCTAGCAGCGCCGCATGAATCAGCCAGCTGTCGCGTCCCTTTTGCCGCTCGATGATGTCCGCGCGCGCATTGCCGCCGCCGCGCGGATCGCCGGGCGTGATCCCGGCGAGATCACGCTGGTGGCGATCAGCAAGACGCATCCGGTCGCGGCGATCCGGCCGCTGATCGCCGCCGGGCAGCGCGTCTTCGGCGAAAACCGCGTGGCCGAAGCGCAGGGCAAATGGCCGGCGCTGCGCGACGAGCATAGCGGCATCGCCTTGCATCTCGTCGGGCAATTGCAATCGAACAAGGCCGAAGATGCCGTGGCGCTGTTCGATTGTATCCATTCGCTTGACCGGCATAGCCTCATCGCCGCACTGGCTCGCGCCATGGATAAGGC
>CAXTOI010000565.1:0-2443 GCA_964245645.1 uncultured Novosphingobium sp.
GGCAACGCACTTCATGACCAGCACCACCCTCATGGCCATCCCCGGTATCATAGACCCGGTGCCGACTTCCCGCCCGGCCGTCACCAGCGACATCACCCCGCGTGGTGATGGCCGGATAGACCTGCTCGGCCTGCCCCGCGCCCGCATTGCCCAGTTGCTTATCGACGCCGGCCTCGATGCCAAAGCCGCCAAGCTGCGCGCCAAGCAGCTGTTCCATTGGCTCTATCATCGCGGCGTCACCGATTTCGCAGCGATGACCGACATCGCCAAACCCATGCGCCCGTGGCTGGCTGAGCGTTTCGCCATCGGCCGCCCGGAAGTCGTGCTGGCGCAGGTCTCCGAAGACGGCACGCGCAAATGGCTGCTGCGCACTGGCGACGACCATGAATACGAGATGGTGTTCATCCCCGATGCCGATCGCGGGACGCTGTGCGTTTCCAGCCAGGTCGGCTGTACGCTCAATTGCCGCTTCTGCCACACCGGCACGATGCGGCTGGTGCGCAACCTGACCCCGGGCGAGATCGTCGGCCAGGTCATGCTCGCGCGCGATGGGCTGGGCGAGTGGCCCAAGGGCGTCATGGCCGGGCTCGAGCATGACGAGGACGAGGGCTCGTACAGCGCCGATGGCCGCCTGCTCACCAACATCGTCATGATGGGCATGGGGGAGCCGCTGTATAATATCGATAACGTCCGCGATGCGCTGAGACTGGTGATGGACGGCGACGGCCTCGCCTTGTCCAAGCGCCGCATCACGCTCTCGACCAGCGGCGTCGTGCCGATGATGGCCCGCTGCGGCGAGGAAATCGGCGTCAACCTGGCGGTTTCGCTCCATGCGGTATCGAACGAGGTGCGCGACGAGATCGTGCCGATCAACCGCAAATACGGGCTGGAGGAATTGCTCCAGGCCTGCGCCGACTACCCCGGCGCCTCGAACGCGCGGCGGATCACCTTCGAATACGTCATGCTCAAGGACAAGAACGACAGCGACGAAGACGCGCGCACGCTGGTGCGCCTGCTGAAGCAATACCGGCTGCCGGCCAAGGTCAACCTCATCCCCTTCAATCCCTGGCCCGGCGCAAATTACGAATGCTCCACCCCGGAACGCATCCGCGCCTTCTCCAACATCATTTTCGCCGGCGGCATCAGCGCCCCGATCCGCACCCCGCGCGGCC
This sequence comes from uncultured Novosphingobium sp., assembly GCA_964245645.1. GTDB lineage: Bacteria > Pseudomonadota > Alphaproteobacteria > Sphingomonadales > Sphingomonadaceae > Novosphingobium. Next base: position 1,173 of record CAXTOI010000565.1, read on the forward strand.
GGGACATCGACGCCGCCTGCGGCCAGCTGAAAACCGCAGCACAAAAGCTGAGCCGGGCAGAACTCGATCGGCTGGCGGACGAGAAGCAGATGGCGCTGGGGTGACGTCAGGACTGTCGCAGAACCTAACCGACGTTCGATAATTCGAACCGGCACCCCCGCCTACCCTGAGCCTGTCGAAGGGCTGTCCTTTTGTTCGTGCAGTCCAGCATTACCTCACGAAGTTAGACGGGTTGGTGCAACTGACGCCACGACCCCTCTAGCGAACCGGCGGGTCGACCGCCGGCACCGCGCCAACCGGCGCAACCGGCTCGCCCGGCCGACGCGGCGGCAAGGCGTTTGCCGGGATCGCCGCGATCAGCATGTCGCGCGTCGCCAGCGCGTCCAGCGTCCGCACCTCCACCGCCAGCCGGTCGCCATCGATCGTCAGCACGTTGAAGCTGGGCGGGGTCGAGCGGATGCGGCGCGACAATGTCCCCGCGCCGATCATGCGCACCGCGCCAAAGCGGGTCTGCTTGATGATATCGAAGGGGTCATGAATATGCCCGCTCAGTACCGCCAGGACCCGGCGTTTGGCGAGTTCCTCGAGCGCGGCATCGCCGCCGCGGGTCAGGGTGCGGCCGGCAGGATCGGTCTCGACCAGCGGATGATGCACCGCTACCACCGCCCTGGTGCCCGCCGGCAGCGCATCGATCGCCGCCAGCGTGCGCGCCAGCGCCGCCGGGCTGACCCAGCCCTTCGACCAGTCGAAGCGGAACTGCGCACGCGCGGTCGATTTCAGCGGCACGATGGCAATCCCCGGCAGCGCGATTTCCCGCTCGATCAGCGCTTCGATATGGCGAAAGCGGCGGTAGGGGTCGGTGAAGCGCTCAAACAGGTTGAAATAGGGCAGATCGTGATTGCCCACCTCGACCGTGGCCGGCCGCCGCAGCGCGCCGATCCAGGCGCAAGCGGCGGCGAATTCATGGTGCCGCGCGCGCATCGTCAAATCGCCGGTGATGGCCACGACGTCGGGCGCCTCAGCAGCGATGCAGCATTCCGCCCACGCCAATGCAGCGCGATCCTCCAGCCCGAAATGAATGTCGCTGAGGTGGAACAGGCGCAATCGCATTATCTACTCCAAATAAGGCCGCCGAAGCGCAAAACCGCGCCCGCCGCCCCTTGGTCAGTACTGGCAGTCGTTCGGCAGGGTCTAGGCTAAGCATAAAGTCTTTCCGACTCGACGTCAGTCGGAAAGACTCCGGGAACCTCTGATCAAGTCGGAGCTTCACC
>CAXTOI010000566.1:0-1612 GCA_964245645.1 uncultured Novosphingobium sp.
CCACCTGGGGCGAAAGCCACGGGCCGGCGCTGGGCGCAGTCGTCGATGGCTGCCCGCCGGGGTTGGCGATCGACGAGGCGGCGCTGCAACCCTTCCTGGATGCGCGCCGGCCGGGTCAGTCTAAATTCACCACCCAACGGCAGGAGCCTGACCAGGTCCGCATACTGTCGGGCACATTCGAAGGGCGCACCACCGGCACTCCGATCAGCCTGATGATCGAGAATGTCGACCAGCGCTCGAAAGACTATTCCGAGGTCGCCGCCGCTTACCGCCCCGGCCACGCCGATTACGCCTACGACGCCAAATACGGCTTTCGCGATTACCGGGGCGGCGGGCGCAGCAGCGCGCGCGAAACCGCCGCGCGCGTTGCCGCCGGCGCCGTCGCCCGGCTGGTGATCCCCGAAGTCACGATCCTGGCCTACGTCACCGAAATCGGCGGCGATCCCATCGATCCCGCCCGCTTCGATGCGGGGCAAATTGCCCGCAATCCATTCTTCTGTCCCGACGCCGCCGCCGCCGCGCGCTGGGAGCAATCGGTCGATACCGCGCGGCTGGCCGGATCGTCGCTGGGCGCGGTGGTGGAATGCGTCGCTCACGGCGTTCCCGCCGGCTGGGGCGCGCCGCTCTACGCCAAGCTCGACGCCGATCTCGCCGCCGCGATGATGAGCATCAATGCCGTGAAGGGCGTTGAAATCGGCGACGGCTTCGCCGCCGCGCGCCTGACCGGCGAACAGAACGCCGACCCGATGCGCCCAGGTGAAGGGGCAAGCGAGCAAGCCCCGGCGTTCCTGGCCAACCACGCCGGCGGGATTGCCGGCGGCATCGCTACCGGGCAACCGATCGTGGTCCGCGTCGCGTTCAAACCCACCAGCTCGATCCTGACCCCGGTCCCGACCATCACCCGAAGCGGGGATGCGACCGACATCCGCACCAAGGGCCGCCACGACCCATGTGTCGGCATCCGCGGCACACCGGTGGTGGCAGCGATGATGGCGCTGGTGCTGGCGGATCATAAGCTGCTGCATCGGGGGCAGTGCGGGTAGACATCGTTAGCCGGCGCTGTCTGCTGCCGTCCGCCGCAGGGTTCGCACGGAATACCCGTAGGCCAACGGCGAAGCAGGGGTTGTTCATCTGTCAGAAAGCTTCACCGGCATTTAGGTATTCAATTCGTTGATCTTCGGGCTGGGCGCTCCATCACGACTGTGGCCGGACGAATAGACATGCGCGCGACCTGATTTTGTTTGAAGGAGTATCGTCATGAGGGCCATTCCCAAGACGCCCGAAATCCTGTTCCTGATGGCCACGCTCGCGGTCTCCGTACCGGGCAGCGTGCTTGCGCAGCAGCAAGCCACGGGCGCCGATCTCACCATGACCATGCCCGCCTCGTCTGCACACAGCGGCCCCGAGATCAAAGGCTTCATCTCCGCGCGCAGCGGCGACCGGATGCAGGTCACCACCGACGACGGCACCAAGACCACCATTGCCATTAACGATGACACTCGCATCACCGCCAGCAAGGGCTTTCTCGGTCTCACTCACGCCAGGATCGCCGCGAACTCGCTGCTCAACGGCCTGCCGGTCAGCGTGAAGACCCTGCAGTGGGGCGATGCCC
>CAXTOI010000566.1:1622-2436 GCA_964245645.1 uncultured Novosphingobium sp.
ATGCCCTGGTGGAGAGCCAGATCACCTTCCGGAACAACGACTTCAAGACCGCAAAGATGATCCGCAGCGGCACTACCCAGGGCTTTGACGAACAGACGGCGGCAACCGAGGCATTGCGCGGGCGCATGGGCGATATCGACCAGTATAATATCAAAGGCACGACCAACGTGAACTTCGACACCGGCAAGGCCGCGCTGTCTCCCCAAGCCAAAGCCGATCTCTGCGCCGCCGCCACCAACGCCGAGGGCATGAAGAACGCCCTGCTGCTGGTCGTCGGCTACACCGATTCAACCGGAAGCGACGATTTCAACCAGCAACTCAGCGAAAAACGCGCGGCCCACGTGGTCAATTACATCCAGCAGGCCTGCGGCTGGAAACCCTATCGCATGCTGACCCCCACTGGAATGGCCAAGGCAGACCCGGTCGCAAGCAATGACAGCATTGATGGCAAGGCGCAGAACCGCCGGGTTGCGGTGAATATTCTGGTGAGCAAGGGGCTTGATGGGATGTGAGGCCACATTCGCGTCGGCGTCTGCGACAGTGCAAGTAGCGATTTAAGAGTTCAAGCGGGTAGACTCTGGGGCCATTGCCCCAGACCCCGTGTTTGTCGGCATCGCGTGACATCGCGGAGTCTGCGCATGATCCGCCACGTATCTTGCAATTACGATCTAGGTGCGAAACCGGGTTCTATGAAAGCAAGTGAGTTCCCCAAGAATTTGGCACCGGCGAATATATCAGCGTGGCAATAGACTGGACCAAGGCCCATAGTCGCAACATACGGTACGAGGCTAAAGCAGCTTATATAATTATACGA
>CAXTOI010000567.1:0-2428 GCA_964245645.1 uncultured Novosphingobium sp.
CTGCCCGTCACCAGAGCCGGAGCGACGTCCTGAGAAGAGTGTCATGGTTTTGTCATGCAAAAGCGGCAGAGCGCCTGCTAGGTTGCGCGCCGTAAAGCGGATTTGGGGAACGGGCCCGGCCGCCGGGATCGAGCCGGCCGCGTGAATGGAGTACGGAAATGGTTGCGCAACATACGGTCAAGGCCTTCGATGAGGACATCATCAGGTTGCGCGGATTGATCGCGGAGATGGGGGGCCTGGCCGAGCTGGCGGTCAGCGAGGCCATGGAAGCGCTGGTCAGCGGCTCATCGGCTCAGGCCGGCGCGGTCATCGCCCGCGACAAGCGCATCGACGCGCTGGAGCAGGAAGTGGACCGGTTGACCGTGCGCATTTTTGCCCTGCGCGCGCCGATGGCCGACGATCTGCGCGAAGTCATTGCCGCGCTGAAGATTTCGGGCATGCTCGAACGCGTCGGCGATTACGCCAAGAACATCGCCAAGCGCGCAGTCAGCGTGACTGATCGCGAGGCATTCGAGCCGCTGACGCTGATCCCGGCGATGGCCGACATTGCCGGTGAAATGGTGCATGACGTGCTGACCGCCTATGCCGCGCGCGATCCGGCGCTGGCGGTCGATGTGATCGAGCGCGACGCCAAAGTGGATGCCTTTTACGAAAGCATCTTCCGCAATCTGGTATCGCATATGATGGAAAATCCCAAGACCATCACCAGCGTGGCGCATCTGCTGTTCGTGGCGCGCAATCTCGAACGCATCGGCGACCACGCCACCAACATTGCCGAGATGGTATATTTTTCCGCAACCGCCGAATATCTCGGCGATCGCTCCGAACGCACGCCCACTTGACCGCCCTGCTTCCGGTTTCGCCTGGATCAAACCCCATGATCGCCCCGCGCCTGCTGCTTGTCGAGGATGACCCTGCGCTTGCCGAATTGCTCGAATTCCGCTTTCGCGCCGAGGGCTATCAGATTTCGGTCACCGCCGATGGTGATGAAGCGCTGTTGCGCGCGACCGAGGACGTGCCCGATCTGGTGCTGCTCGACTGGATGATCGAGGGTACCAGCGGCATCGAGGTGTGCCGCCGGCTGCGCCGCAACAAGACCACCGCGCATGTGCCGATCGTGATGCTGACTGCGCGCGGCGCCGAGGATGATCTGATCCGGGGCCTGGAAACCGGCGCCGACGATTATATCACCAAGCCGTTTTCGCCGCGCGAACTGATCGCCAGGGTGGGCGCGATCATGCGCCGCATTCGGCCAGCGCTGGCGGGTGAGACGCTGGCGGTGGGCGATCTGACGCTCGATGCCACCGCACATCGCGTATCGCGGCGCGGCCGGACGCTGGCGCTGGGGCCAACCGAATTTCGCCTGCTGCGGTTCTTCATGGAACATCCCGCCCGCGTGTTCTCGCGTGGGCAGTTGCTCGACGCGGTGTGGGGCACCGAAAGCGATATCGAACTGCGCACCGTCGATGTCCATATCCGCCGCCTGCGCAAAGCGATCGAAGTGGAGGACGCGCCCGATCCGGTACGCACGGTGCGTTCGGCGGGGTATGCGTTGGAGGCGGTGTAGGCTGAATCCTCCCCTTCGGCGACGTCGGGCTGTTGGCGGGGCCCTTTGAAGGACCCACTTGCTCCCACTTACTCCGGCGCTTTGCCGCCTGCCTCCTCGATCCCGACATAGCTCCGGCTGCGCGAATACAGGAAGTAGATGACCAGCCCGATGCCGCCCCAGCCGAACAGCACCAGCTTCGATCCCAGGTTGAGCGCCAGGTACAGCACTACGCAGCCGATGACCGTGATCGGCCCGACCAGCCAGATCAGCGGCGTGCGGAAGCTGCGCTTGCGCGAGGGATCCTTGACGCGCAGCACCATCACCGCGATCGCCACCATGGCAAAGGCGAACAGCGTGCCCGAGTTGGAATAATCCGCCAGGCTGCCAACCGGAAACACCCCGGCAAAGACCAGCGCGAATACCCCGGTCACCCCGGTTACGACATAAGGCGTGTTGAAGCGGGGGTGGACCTTGGCAAAGGTGGGCGGCAGCAGTCCGTCGCGCGCCATCACGAAGAATACGCGGGTCTGGCCGAACATCATCATCAGCACCACCGAGGGCAAGGCGATCACCGCAGCCAACCCGACCAGCCAGCCGATTTTCGGCCAGCCGACCGTCTGCAACACCAGCACCAATGCGTGTTTCGAGCAGACCAGCGGCTCGGTCGTACCTTGCGCCACCAGCGCCGAGCAGCGCCCGGCCATTGCGGGCGAGCCGGAGGCAATATAGCTGCCGGCCGAAGACAGCACCGGCTGGGCTCCGACCGTGCCGATCGCACCGGCCGAAACCAGGATGTAGATCACCGTGCAGATCGTCAGGCTGGCGATCAGCCCGATAGGCACATTGCGCTGCGGATTGATGGTTTCCTCGGCGGCGGTC
>CAXTOI010000568.1:0-2409 GCA_964245645.1 uncultured Novosphingobium sp.
GATGATGCCGAGCGTGCCTTCCGATCCGATCATCAGCCGGGTGAGATCATAGCCGGCCGCCGACTTGCGCGCGCGGCGCGCCGTGCGGATCTCGCGACCATCGGGCGTGACGACGCGCAGCGAAAGCACCGCCTCGCGCATCGTGCCGTAGCGCACCGCATTGGTACCCGATGCGCGTGTCGAGGCCATGCCGCCGATCGTCGCATTGGCGCCGGGATCGATCGGGAAGAACAGGCCCTTGTCGCGCAGATGTTCGTTGAGCTGCTCGCGGCGCACGCCCGCCTGCACCGTGCAATCGAGATCGTCGGCCTGCACCGCGACTATCGCGTTCATCTGCGAAAGATCGATGGTCACGCCGCCTCGTGCCGGTGCGGTATTGCCTTCGATCGAGGTTCCCGCGCCATAGGGAATGATTGGAATTTCCGCAGCAACGCACAATCTGACCAGCGTCACTACTTCCTCGGTCGAGTGAGCAAACACCACGGCATCGGGCATCATCGTGGGGAAGTGGGCCTCGCTTTGACCGTGCTGCAATCGCATCTGCTCACCAAGATGGAAGCGTTGCCCGAACGTAGCGGTCAGTGCTGTGGTCAAATCGGGGGGCAGGGATCTGGCCGCTTGAGTGGGAGTGAGAGCAGTCATGGCTTAAAACCTTACGCTGCCACGTACCCCGAACCGCCGACGCTGCCCCTGGATGGCCAGATTGGCGGCAATTGGTGGCGCCAGACCGGCACGTTCCAGCAAGGATGCATCCAGATAGCTTTCGAGATATTTGCTGTTGAACAGATTGGTCGTGAAGGCGGCAATCTCGAACCGCCCGCGATCCCAAGCGATCGAACCGTTGGTCAGATAATAGGCGGACAGCACCGGCTGCGAATCGATATTGAGCGAATCCCCGGTTCGCTTGCCCTTGGCGACGACGTTTACATCGACGGTGACGGTGTTGTCGGTGTCGACGACGAGGCGGTAGTTGGTACCGACCAGGAAATTATACGATGGCACGAATGCCACGCGGTTGCCGGCATACGCATAACCCGTGGTCTGCTGGAATTCCTGCGCATTGGTGACGCGTTCGTGGAGTAGCGTCACGTTTCCGTAGAACCGCCAGGGATCGGTGATCTGGTAACTTACCTCAGCTTCGAAGCCGTAATTGTTGACATGGCCCGAGTTCAGATCGACCGACACGAAGCCCACCCCCGAGGTGCTGGGCGCCAAGGCGTTCGCCCCGATGAAATTGCTGTAGTCGTTGAAAAACACGTCGGTATTGACCGACAGGCGGTGATCCAGAGCAGCAAATTTTGCACCGAGTTCATATGTCCAGACCGAGTCGCCGCGATAGAGCAGGTTCGGCGCGCCGGGATCGTTCTGGCCGCCGCCGCGCGATCCCCTGGCGACCGATGCATAGGTCATCACGTCGGGCGTCCAGTGACGGGTGAGCGTAACCCGTGGGTCGAATTGATTGGCCTTGTAGACGCCCGCGGTCGATGCATCGCTGGCAGTGAGTTTCTGATGATCATAGCGCACGCCTGCGGCAAGGTCCCACCCGGCCGCGATTTTCCAGAAGATCGTCCCGAATATGGCCTGAGTCTCATTCAATGCGTTCTCTGACAAAGGTATCGTCAAGTTGAATGGTACGATAGTCGTGGTACCGTAGTTATAGGTCGTGGCATGATCGGCAAACAAGCCGATCAAGGTAGATATGTTGTCGCTCCACTTCGTGTCGAAACGCAGTTCTCCGGTCTTTGTCTTGAGGATGCGATTGTCGCTGGCGCGCAGGAAATCGATCGGCCCGAAATCGGCATCGCCGGTAGGCTGGCGCGCGACACTCTCATTGTACGCGGCAACGGCGGTGATCTTGGTGTGCAGCCGGGCCACATCGAAATCGCCCTTCAGGCTCGCGCCCTTGTAGGTGATCCCAACGATGCTGGCGACATTGGTCGGAACGTTGAGCGTGTAATCTTGCGGCCCGGACGAGTTGGCGTACGGCACGCTGCCGCCCCGAACGTGATCGTAATTACCGTTCAGCGTAAGCGTGGCCCAGCTGGTCGGCAGGAAACGCAGCGAACCATTCACTGTCTTTTGCTCGAGCGGATTGCGGTAGCCGCCGATCAAGCTGTTTTTCTGGAAATTGTCCTGATTGTGGTAAGCCGCGCCGATCCGGAACTGCAAGACGTCGTTGATGATCGGGCCGCTGATGCTGCCCGAGGCAGATCCGAAATGATCGGTTCCCGCATAGGCGCCATCGATCCTGCCCTTCCAGACATTGCTGGGCTGGTTAGTGATGACGTTGATCGCGCCGCCCAGCGTATTGTTGCCAAACAACGTGCCCTGCGGCCCGCGCAAAACTTCGACGCGGGCGATATCGACCAGCGGCGTATTGAGGTATGAGGTATTGGGCTGATAAATGCC
>CAXTOI010000569.1:0-2406 GCA_964245645.1 uncultured Novosphingobium sp.
GTTGCATGGAGCGCAGCTTGGCCCGGACAAGAACGTCGCTCGGCCGGATACTGCCGCTATCGCGCAGACGCGCGAGGCGGTCTCGGCACTGGTGGCGCAAGAGGATGTCGTGCTGGGCAAGCTGGATGGCAGGTTGGCGCGTTAGAGCACGTTGCCGATCCGGCTCATTTCAATCCTCCCCTACGGGAAGATGGCAGCCCGCAGCGCTAAGGCTTTCCTTGCGAAGCCGAGAGCGGGCGGCACCGGATGTTGCGCCAAGACACCCCCTCCGTCTCGCTTCGCGAGCCACCTCCCCCGGAGGGGGAGGATTTCAGGTCGCTTTTTACGACACGATGCGATCGGTCCAGCGTGCGAGATCTTCGTGATCTTGGGGACGCGGTTCGATCCAGTGCCACTGATCGGCGCTTTTTTCGCGTTTCCAGAACCAGCTTTCGCTCTTGAGATGATCCATGGTGAAATCGGCGGCGGCAAAGGCGTCACGCCGGTGGCGCGCAGCGGCGGCGACGAAGACGATGGCTTCGCCCGGCAGCAGCACGCCGACGCGGTGGATGACCCGCAGACCGGCGAGCGGCCAGCGCGCCAGGGCTCGCTGCGCCAGCGCCTGCATGCCGGGCAGCGTCAGCGCGGCGAAATGGCGCAGCTCCAGCGCGGCGATGGCGCCCTCGCTGCGCACTTGCCCCAGGAAGCTGACGATGCCGCCTGCGTCGTCATGAGCGGCGGCAAAGCTGGCGAGTTCGGCCCCGGGATCGAGCGGCGCATCGGCCAAACGGACGTCCAGCAAGCGCTCAGCCCCCGCTGACCGGCGGCAAAAAGGCCAGCTCATCGGCAACCGCGACGATGCGATGACGGTCCGAGCATAGCGCGCCGTTCACTGCCAGCCGGATGCGGGGATCGGCTATCGCAGCGGCCAGATCATCGGGCAGCCGCGCGATCACTTCGGCCAGCGGCATCGGCGCGGGCAGCGGCATATGCATCTCGGCAGCGCCGGCGATGTCTTCCAGCCTGCCCAGGAACAGCAAACGCGCCATCGCCGTGTCTTAGCCGCCGGTCATCGACATATGCCGGGCCAGCACTGGCGCGGCGCCATGCTGGTCGATGACGAAGTTGTGGCGCAGCGGCTTGATCCGCATCGCCAGATCCAGCGCCGCGGTCAACGCCGGCTCGGGCGCCGGCGAACGCAGCGCCGCGCGCAGATCGACCTGCTCGGTGCCGCCCAGGCAGGCGAACAGTTGGCCGGTCGCGGTAACCCGGATGCGGTTGCAGCCCTCGCAGAAATTATCGGTGAGCGGGGTGATCAGCCCGAGCTGGCCGCCGGTCTGCTCGACGGTGAAATAGCGCGCCGGGCCGCCGCTGCGATAAGTGCTGGGGGTGAGCGTCCAGAGGCGTTCCAGCCGGTCGCGCACGATCGACAAGGGCAGATAATGGTCGAAGCGATCTTCCTCGACCTTGCCCAGCGGCATTACCTCGATCAACGTGATCGCACAGCCATGGCCATGCGCCCAGGCGATCAGGCCGGGCAATTCCGCCTCGTTGATCCCCTTGAGCGCCACGGTGTTGATCTTGACCTGCAGCCCGGCCGCCCTGGCCGCGGCAATCCCCGCCAGCACCTGCGGCAGCGAATCACGCCGGGCGAGCCTTGCAAAACCGGCACGATCGAGCGTGTCGAGCGAGACATTGATGCGCCTGATGCCGGCCGCGGCCAGATCGTCGGCGAATTCGGCGAGTCGGGTGCCATTGGTGGTCAGGGTCAGCTCTTCGAGCCTGCCGGTACCCTCGGTCACGCCGATCCGACGACCCAGCGCTTGCACCAGTTCGATCATGTCGCGGCGCACCAGCGGCTCGCCGCCGGTCAGCCGGATTTTGGTGATCCCGCGGGCGATGAACCCCAGCGCCAGCTTGTGCAGTTCGTCCAGGCTGAGCACTTCGGCTCGCGGCAGGAAAGTCTGCCGCTCGGGCATGCAGTAGGTGCAGCGCAGGTCGCAACGATCGGTGACCGACAAGCGCAGGTATGAAATCCGCCGCTGGAATTGATCGACGAGGCAAGTCGGGGCATCCATTTTCGGCAAGATAACATTCCCTGACCGGATTGGCTATGTCGATCCAACCGTCGCCAGCGGCAGATACTGACCGGTAATGCCCGGTGCAGAGGCAAGATAGGTATGAACAGCCTGGATTGCACCCTCATCGGCGCTCGCCACCGCATTGATCCGGTGCGGCGCCCAGCTTCGGGCCAGCCCCTGCACGGCAGCCAGCCGCCAGGCGCGATGGGTGTGATCGGCCGGACCGAACACCAGCGTCAGCGCGGCATCGCTGGGCGCGAGCAGCGGCAGTACCGCGGCATGAAAGCGCGCGGCGGCCGCGAGCGCCTCGCCGGGCAAGGGCCCGACACGATGCAGGGTCATAAGT
>CAXTOI010000570.1:0-2376 GCA_964245645.1 uncultured Novosphingobium sp.
GCCAGCAGCGCTACCGCCGGAACCTACACCACACGCCGGGACACGATCCGCTGTCCGAAGAGGACGGCGGGGGTTTCGTCGCGACAGTTACGGAACTGCCCGGGTGCATGTCCGACGGCAAGACGCGGGAAGAGGCTCTTGCCAGCGTGAAGGATGCTATGGCGGCATGGTTGGCAACCGCTGAGAAAATGGGCCGTGAAATACCGGTACCTCGGCGCATCTTCGCTTAGCTCGCAGTTCACCGCTTCCTCTTTCCACCAGCTAATGCGACACCGGCGAAGGCGAGCCTATGACGGCTCACCCCCTGTGGACAATCACGCTGCGCTGATCGCGTGCCAGTCGATCGCCCATAGCCAAGCCTGAAAAGCTATTTGGTGGCAGGTTTGTGGCTGCTCTGGCAGCTAATCATTTAAGCTACTGAAAAACATAGTTAAAACTAAGGAAATGGCGGAGAGGCAGGGATTCGAACCCTGGATGCCCTTGCGAGCATGCCGCATTTCGAGTGCGGTGCATTCGACCACTCTGCCACCTCTCCGTGAAGCGCCATAGAGCGGGCAATCGCCGCGCCCGGTCGAAGAAGCGGGCGGTTAGCTCATGGGGTCGGGATTGCCAAGTCCAAAGTGCCGCGTCACGGGATCGCGCGTAAGCCTTGCTTGTTAAGCTGCGCGCTTTCACTATATGCTGCGGCATGGACAAAGCCAGCTTCTTCTCCCCGCAGGCGGGGCGCCTGATCGAAACACCCCGGATGGCAAATGCCCGCTTTGCCATTGGCGATGTCGTGCGTCATCGCACGTTCGATTTTCGCGGCGTGGTGTTCGATGTCGATCCGGTGTTCGCCAACAGCGAGGAATGGTATGAATCCATCCCTAGCGAGCTGCGCCCGATGCGCGAGCAGCCCTATTACCACCTCTTCGCCGAGAACGATGAGTCGAGCTACATCGCCTATGTCAGCCAGCAGAACCTGATGGACGACAGCGCCAGCGGTCCGATCGAGCACCCGGCATTGCCGCAGGTGTTTGAGGATTTTGCCGGCGGCCGCTATCGCTTGCGGCATGGACTCAGCCATTAAGTCTCAGCTTTTAAGCTTCCAGCCCGATTTCATCAGCAGATAGCAACCCAGCACGAGCGCGGCGTTGAGCAGCCCCAGCGCCAGCGCACCATGCAGCACCGCCTGGTTGGTCGCGCCGATGTCGCTGTGCCCGAGAAAGCCGAAGCGGAAGCCGCTGATCACGTAGAAGAACGGGTTGATCCGGCTGAACGCCTGAAATGTCGGCGACAGATTGCTGACCACGTAGAATGTGCCCGACAGCAGCGACAAGGGCTGGATAACGAAGTTGCTGACCGCCGCCGCCTGGTCGAACTTGTCCGCCCAGATCGAGGATACCAGCCCGACCAGCGACAGCAGCGCGGCGCCGTTCAGCCCGAACCACACCACCGCCCAGGGGTGCGCTACGGCCAGGCTCAAGCCCGGCCAGATCGCCAGCGAGCCCACAAACATCGCCAGCACCAGCGCCAGCCCCACCAGCACGGCGCGGCTGATCGCCGCGCCGATCAGCGCGACCATCAATTCGCCTTCCGACAACGGCGGCATCAAAAAATCGATGATCGTGCCCTGCATCTTGCCCGCCAGGAACGAAAAACTGGCGTTGGCATAGGCATTCTGCATCATGCCCATCACGATCAGCCCCGGCGCCACGAAGGTTGCGAAGTTCACGCCCAGCACCACCCGGTTGCCGCGCCCCATGGCCAGGGTGAAAATCACCAGGAACAACAAGGTCGTGATCGCCGGAGCCCAGATTGTCTGGGTGTGCACCTTGAAGAACCGGCGCACCTCTTTCATATAGAGTGTCCATAATCCAAGCCAGTTGACTCGCCCGATCACCGGTGTGCCTTGTGCCGGAAAACTGCGGCGATGCGGCAGGTCGTCCCGGCCGAACGCCGAACTGGTAAGGGGTTGATTGGCCATGGTGCCGCGCCTATCGGGTGGCGCTGCGTGAGGCAAGTCATCTCGGACTATGGCAAGCTTGGCAGACTGAAGGCGCAACTGCCTTTTCAATTGATGGATACGCAATGAGCTGGACCGACGAACGGATCGAGAAACTGACAAAGATGTGGGAAGGCGGCGCAACTGCCAGCCAGATCGCCGAAGAGCTGGGTGAGGTCAGCCGCAATGCCGTGATCGGCAAGGCGCATCGCCTGGGGCTGAAGGCGCGCCCGTCGCCAGTGAAATCGAACGAACGGCCCGACCCGGTCGTCACCGAACCCACCAACGCTGTCGCGCCGACGCCGGTGGCCCCGGTCGTTGCGAGACCCGTTGCCCCGGCAGCCGCCGCCGCGCCGCCGGTGGTGGAAGCAGAACCCACATCTCGCCCGGTT
>CAXTOI010000571.1:0-2369 GCA_964245645.1 uncultured Novosphingobium sp.
GTCGTCATCGAAGTTGAAGTTCCAGCCACCATGGTGGAAGGCGGTCATCATCGCCTGGCCGCCGGCAACCCAGGCGGCGCTGAGCAACAGGATGGCGAGCACCAGGCCACTGGCGGCGACCACAAGCAGTTTCTTGGTCATGGGAAAATTCCTTATGATTTATGTTCAGTCCGCAGCGATGGCGGGCTTGATGACCTGATAATGCAGCCGGCCGAACCAGATCAGCGCATTGACGAGCAGCGTCGTGACGATCGTCAGCAGCGCGCCGCCGGCGGTCGCTGCGGCCATCAGCCCCAGCCCGCCGAAGATCGCGGCCAGTATGCCGCCGGGAAAGCCGCTGAACGGCCCGGCGATGGCCAGTGCACCGCCGGCGATGAAGACGCCGATCATCGCCACATACAGCCCGAAAATCACCCCGATCACCGGCAGCAGGATCGGCGCCAGCACCAGGATATCGAGCGCGCCCAGACCGAGCACGCCGATCACCGCGGTCACCGCCGAAGACGGGCTGCGGACTTCCTCCCAGCGCCGGACCCCGGCCTCCAGCTTCAACTCGCGCGATATCCGCCACGGATCGCCCAGCGCGTCGGACACTTCGGCCTCGGTGCGGCCGTCTTCACGCGCCGCTTCGAAATGCTCGGTATAATCCGACATGATGTCGTCGATCGCGGCGGGCGACATGCCGGCCAGGCCGCGATGCAGTTTCCTGAGAAAATCTTCACGCGTCATCGTGGTTCTCCGCTTCCAATGCGTTTGCTTGTTCCCGATTCGCTTGTTCCAACCCGCCGATGAGTTCCTCCACCGACGCGGTGAAGCTGCGCCATTCGGCCAGTTGCTGCGCGAGCGCATTGCGGCCCGCGTCGGTCAGGCGGTAATATTTGCGCGGCGGGCCGGAGGGCGATTCTTCGAGGTAAGTGGCGACTAGCCCATCGCTCTGCATGCGGCGCATGAGCGGGTAGATCGTTCCCTCGCCCATATCGACCGCGTGCGAGAGTTTGCTCGCGATCTCATAGGCATAGCTGTTACTTCGCGAGAGCAGCGCCAGGACGCAAAAGCCCAGCACCCCCTTCTTCAATTGGATTTCGATCGGTTCGGGCACGAATCATCTCCTGCTGTAAGCCAGGAGGTAACACCTGATACTGTGTTATGCAAGGTACCATGCTATATTTTATTCACTGCCATTGCATGGTAGCCGACGCGATTTGTTCGAGCTTATATGGAAGCAACTCCCCCCGTTCGGGGGGAGGCTGGATGGGGCATCCAAACTCAGTAAGATTCGCGCTTTTACTCCGCCGTGGGGGAGAGAAAGCGCCAGACTACTGCGCCTTCACCCGCCGCCACGGCACGAACTCCTGCAGGCCGACAAAGCCATCATAGCTATGCGTGAACCGATCGCGCAGTTGTACGGTGTCCAGACTGCAATTCTGGTCCGTCGTCGGATGGGTGATCAGAATATCGTCCGAATTGAGCGCCTCGGGGTTAGTCGGCCGGTTGACATAAATCACGCTGCCCCAGCCAAAGACGATGGCGGTCTTGTCGATCACCGTCGTCTGGTCGCTGCCGGTGAACAGCGGAATGCAGTTCTGCGGCTTTTCCGCAACGCGCCCATCGAGCAGCTTGGCCAGCTGCTGTTCGCCGGTCAGCTTGTCTTTCGCCGTCGCGGCATTTGCCGGCAGCGCCGCCATAGCGAGCGCAACAGTCAGAATAACGGGTTCAAAGCGCCTTGCCATGTCATCTCTCCTGCATTTGCGCGCCAGTTAGAGTCTGTCCGACCTACGCCGCATCGGTGGCCAGGCGCGGAAGCGGGCTGGCACCGTCTTACTCGGCACAGACCCTAGCCCGCCGCATCTGAACGCAGACTGACTTGACGGATCGCCTCAAGCCGTGCCGCCAACCGTCAATCCGTCGATCAGCAGCGTCGGCTGGCCAACCCCGGCCGGCACGCTCTGGCCGCCCTTGCCGCAGACCCCGACGCCTTCGTCCAGCGCCATGTCGTCGCCGATGCCGATCACCCGGGTCAGCACGCTGGGGCCATCGCCGATCAGCGTCGCGCCCTTGATCGGCGTGCCCAGCTGGCCATTTTCGATGGCGTAGGCCTCGGTGCAGGAAAACACGAATTTGCCGCTGGTGATATCCACCTGCCCACCGCCGAAGCTCTTGGCAAAGATGCCCTTCTTGACCCGGCCGAGCAATTCGGCGGGATTGTCGCGGCCGCCGCGCATGAAGGTGTTGGTCATCCGCGGCATCGGCGCATGGGCATAGGATTCGCGGCGGCCGTTGCCGGTCGGGGCGACTCCCATCAGCCGGGCGTTGAGCCGGTCCTGAATATAGCCCTTCAGCACCCCGTCCTCGATCATCACCATGCGGCC
>CAXTOI010000572.1:0-711 GCA_964245645.1 uncultured Novosphingobium sp.
TCTGCAGGCGGTGCTCGAGGGTGCGCAGGCGGTCGTAGGATTGGCCCAGCAGTGTGGCGTCGTCGTGGGCGATGAAGCCGCCGGCCGCCAGCGCATCGAGGCTGGCGCGGGTGCCGCGCAGGCGGAGGGCGGGGTAACGGCCGCCGTGGATCAGCTGGTGCGTCTGGGCGAAGAATTCGATCTCGCGAATGCCGCCGCGGCCGCGCTTAAGGTCGAAGCCGGGGCCGGGGCGCTCGACCTGGCCATGCGCGGCGCGGATGCGGCGGGTCAGCCGGCCGATCTCGGCGATCGCGCCGAAGTCCAGGCTCTTGCGCCACACGAATGGGCGGATCGCGGCGAGAAAGCCTTGCCCGGTAGTGATGTCGCCGGCGGCGGCGCGGGCGCGGATGAAGGCCGCGCGTTCCCACGCCAGCGCGGACGATTCATAATGGCTGAGCGCGGCGTCCACCGGGATCGCCAGCGGGCTGATCTCCGAGGCCGGCCGCAGCCGCAGGTCGACGCGAAACACATAGCCGTCGGCATCGGCATGCGACAGCGTTTGGACCACCTGCCGCGCCACCGCCTGCGCTGCTTCGCCCGGATCGTCGCGCGACCGTCGGGGCAGGCGCAAGGGATCGTACGCCAATTCGATCTGGTGGTGGCGGGTAACGTTGTTGATCATCGTGTCGAGCGCGGCCGTGGCCGCGACCATTGAAACCGCGGACGAGTTTG
>CAXTOI010000572.1:721-2363 GCA_964245645.1 uncultured Novosphingobium sp.
GGCTTGTGCGGCTTCGCCGGGATCGTCGCGGGCGCGGCGGGGCAGGTGCTGCGGATCGTACAGCAGGATCGGGTCAATGTCGGAGCTGTAGTTGAGCTCCTGCGCGCCGTGTTTGCCGAGTGCCAGCGCGGTAAAGCCGTGGCCGTGGCCGTCGATCGCGGCGCCCGTTCGGCGCTGGATGGCGTCGGTGATCGCCAGATCGAGCGCGCGATCGGCGAGCGCGGAGAGTTCGGCCATGACCCGCGCCAGCGGGAAGGCGCCGGCGAGGTCGCCGATGGCCAGCGCCAGGGCGAAAGCCAGGCGCTCGCGGCGGAGCGCGACGCCGACGGGGAGCGTTGCGTCGGCAGATCCCTGCGCCCGTGCCCAGTCAAGCGCGGCCTCGCCCCGACCCGCAGCGAGCAGATCGACCAGCGCCGGCAGACGGGTCATCGCCCGTGCCAGGAACGGCGCATGCGCCTGGGCGCGGCGCTATGCGTCGGTCCAGCCCGTCATGGTTTTGGCGACTTCATCGTTGCGGCTGTGCCGCGCGCAAACTCTTCCCGCAAGACCTGCACGGCGGTATGGCCCGGCGATGACCGCAGCACCCCAGTTTCGCCTGCCCCCCGAATGGCATCCGCAGGAATGGCTGTGGATCGGCTTTCCGCATGATCCCGGAGAATGGTCCGGCTTTCTGGACTAAGCGCAGGTGCAGATTGCTGCATTCGCCAGCGCGGTTGCCGAAAGTGGCCAGGAGGTGCGGCTGATCGTGCGCGACGAAGCGAATGCGGCGCGCGCGCGGCGGCTGGTGTCGTCGCAGGTGAAGCTGGAGAGCCGCGTCTATGGCGACATCTGGTTGCGCGATACCGGGCCACTGGTGGTTTGCGATGGCCGCGGCACGCGCGTGGCGAGGCGGTTTGGGTTCAACGGCTGGGGCGGGAAGTATGAGATGCCCGGCGACCGGACGATCGGCGCCGAACTTGCTGCCGATGCCGGGCTGGCGATCACGCCGGCCGACTGGATTCTGGAAGGCGGCGCGGTGGATGGTGACGGCGCCGGGCGGGTCGTGACCACGGCGCAATGCCTGCTCAACCCCAATCGCAATCCGCTGCTATCGCGCGCCGAGCTTGAAGCGCGACTGGATCGCGACCTTGGTTTTACCGAGGTGTTGTGGCTGGGGGATGGGCTGATCAACGATCACACCGATGGCCACGTCGACAATCTGGCGCGCTTTGTCGCCCCCGGTGTGCTGGCGCTGCCGCGCGCGACCGGCAGCGCCGATCCCAATGCGGCAGTCTATGCCGATGCGAAGGCGCGCGCCGAAGCGCAGGGGGTAATCGTGCGCGAGGTGCCGTCTCCCGGACGGATCGAACGGGCAGGCCGGATCGAACCCGCCAGCTACATGAATTTCACCATCACCACGCAGCTGGTGGTCGTGCCGCTGTTCGGATCGCCGCATGATGCCGATGGCGTGGCCGCGGTGGCGGCGTTGTTTCCCGATCGCGAGTGCATCGGCCTGCGCAGCGATGCCGTATTGGCCGGCGGCGGCGGGTTTCACTGCGCGAGCCAGCAGATGCCGTGCGCGGTGCGACTGTCTGCTGCGGATATGTGATACCAAGGGCCCGATGACCTGACTCGGTTTAGGGATTCCCATTTTGTCGTTAGT
>CAXTOI010000573.1:0-2353 GCA_964245645.1 uncultured Novosphingobium sp.
CGATCACGCCTTACATGTACTCGACTTATGAAGCGCCGCTGTTCGGCGAGCCCGAAGACGAGTCCGCGCCGACCGGCCGCCGCAAGATCGTGATCCTCGGCGGTGGCCCCAATCGCATCGGCCAGGGCATCGAGTTCGACTATTGCTGCTGCCACGCCTGCTTCGCGCTGGAAGAAGCGGGCTACGAGACGATCATGATCAACTGCAACCCCGAAACCGTCAGCACCGACTACGACACCTCGGACCGGCTTTATTTCGAGCCGCTGACCACCGAGGATGTGCTCGAAATCCTGCGCGTCGAACAGCAGAACGGCGAGTTGGTCGGCGTGATCGTCCAGTTCGGCGGGCAGACCCCGCTGAAACTGGCGCAGGCGCTGGAGGATGCCGGCATTCCGATCCTCGGCACTTCGCCTGACGCGATCGATCTTGCCGAAGATCGCGAGCGGTTCTCCGATCTGGTCGACAGACTGGGCCTGAAACAGCCCGAAAACGGCATGGCCCGCAGCCGCGACGAAGCGGTGGCCATCGCGCTGCGCATCGGTTTCCCGGTGCTGATCCGCCCGTCCTACGTCCTGGGCGGCCGCGCCATGGAGATCGTCGACAGCGTCGCGCAGCTGGACGACTACATTGCCACCGCGGTCAAAGTGTCCGGCGACAGCCCGGTGCTGATCGACCAATATCTGCGCGATGCCATCGAATGTGATGTCGATGCGCTATGCGACGGCGAGATCGTGGTCGTGGCCGGGGTGATGCAGCACATCGAAGAGGCCGGGATCCACTCGGGCGACAGCGCGTGTACACTGCCGCCATACAGCCTGCCGGCATCGTTCGTTGCCGAAATGGAGCGCCAGGCCGAGTTGCTGGCGCTGGCGCTGGGGGTCAAGGGCCTGATGAACATCCAGTTCGCGGTACAGGCCGGCGAGGTGTTCCTGATCGAGGTCAACCCCCGCGCCTCGCGCACCGTGCCATTCGTGGCCAAGGCGATCGGGCAACCCGTCGCCAAGATCGCCGCAAGGGTGATGGCGGGCGAAAAGCTCTCGACCTTCCCGAAGTTTCGCCGCGATCTGCCGTATATGGCGGTCAAGGAGGCGGTATTCCCCTTCGCGCGCTTCCCCGGCGTCGATCCGGTGCTGGGCCCGGAGATGAAGTCCACCGGCGAAGTCATGGGCCTGGATCGCGATTTCGCCATGGCTTTCGCCAAGGCGCAATTGGGGGCCGGGGTCATCCTGCCGCAGGGCGGGGTGGTGTTCGTGTCGGTCAAGGACAGCGACAAGCAAGTCATCCTGCCCGCGGCGCACCAGCTGGCCGAGCTCGGCTTCACCATCATCGCCACCGGCGGCACGCAGCGCTATCTGGCCGCGGCCGGGGTGCCGGTATCCCAGGTCAACAAGGTCGCGGAGGGTCGCCCGCATATTGTCGATCGGATCGTCGATGGCGAAGTGGCCTTCATCATCAACACCACCGAGGGCTGGCAGAGCCTGAAGGATTCGCAATCGATCCGCGCCTCCGCGCTCACTTCGCGCGTGCCTTATTTCACCACCGCCGCTGCGAGCGTGGCGGCAGCCGCGGCCATCGCTGCGATGCGGGCGGCAAAACTTGAAGTCCGGTCGTTACAGGACTATTATAGCTGACCGATCAATTGCTCCCCCTACTTCGCGATTGGCTCAACCTTTGGCTGGATAGCTATGGGCAGGTGTTATCTTCGCCGGGGCAGAGGGGGGTTATAGGAAAAGAGTCGAATGGCGAGTATTGAAAAGCTGCCGATGCTGGCGGAAGGCTACGAGCGGCTGACGGCTGAGCTGAAGGCGCTGCGCCAGGAACGCCCGCTGATCGTCGAAGCGATCGAGGAAGCGCGCGCTCACGGTGATCTGTCCGAAAATGCCGAGTATCACGCGGCGAAAGAACGGCAGGGCCAGGTCGAAGCCTCGATCGGCGATCTCGAAGATCGCGTCAGCCGTGCCCAGATCATCGACCCGGCCACGCTGTCGGGCGAGAAGATTATCTTCGGCGCGACCGTGACCCTGCTCGATGACGACGACAAGCCGGTGCAGTACCAGATCGTCGGGCCATACGAAGCCGACGCCAAACGCGGCCGCATCAGCTACGCGTCGCCCTTGGGCCGCGCCCTGATCGGCCGCCGCGCCGAAGACGAAGTCGAAGTCACGGTCCCGTCAGGCGATCGCTGCTATCTCGTCAAGAAAATCGAGTTCATCTAAGGAAGCCTGATTAAATGCGTTATCGATCAGAGGGTGCCTGAAATATCCCCGTCAGCCCGGCCTTGAGCCGGGCCAAGGCTGCCTTTCTGCACCGGACAAGCAAAGAAAGAAGCCCAAGCCCGGGTCAAGCCCGGGCC
>CAXTOI010000574.1:0-2350 GCA_964245645.1 uncultured Novosphingobium sp.
CTCCGCAATGGCGTCAAGCGCGTCGTCTATACCGGCTCGACTGCTGCCTGCTCATCCAAAGACAAATCCGTTGTTGCCGACGAAACCGTCTGGACCGATGTGCCTGACGGCGCGATCCATTCCTATGCCCGGGCCAAGACTTTCGCGGAAAAAGACGCCTGGGCATTTATCGCCGGCGTCGATGGCCGCATGGAACTGACCACCATCCTGCCGTCAAATATCCAGGGGCCGGTGCTGGGCGATGATTTCTCGGCGTCCATCGGGCTGATCCAGATGATGCTGCGGGGCAAGCTGCCGCTGTTGCCGCACATCGGTTACGGCGTGGTCGATGTCCGCGACCTAGTCGATCTGCATGTCCGGGCAATGACCGCTCCGGTTGCCGCCGGCGAGCGGTTCATTGCCTCGGGCGATTTCCTGTGGTTTCGCGAGATGGCCCAGATCCTGAAAGACAATTTGGGTGCAGACGCGGCAAAGGTGTCAACCCGGAACCTGCCCGATGCCGTGGCACGCTTCGGCGCCTTGTTCAACCCGGAGCTGAAGCAGATGGCGCCCAGTCTGGGGGTCAAATCGCTCACCAGCACCGCCAAGGCGCAGCGCCTGCTCGGATGGCAAGCGCGCTCCGGCACCGAAGCTGTGCTGAGTGCGGCGCGAAGCCTGATCGCCAAAGGGCTGGGCTAGGCAGGCATGACGAGGTTTGGGCAAATCGCCTGATAATCGAGACATTTGGGGCGCCGTAGCTGATGTATCTCAACAACACTCTGTTTCGGACCGCTCAGCTGTGGCCGAACCGCATCGCCATCGATACCGGCGATGCGACCAGAAGCTGGGCGCAGACGCTGGATCGCACGCGGCGACTGGCCAGTGGCCTGAAGCAATTGGCGGCGCCCGATGGGCGGGTTGCCCTCCTGGGCGTCAACAGCGGCGAATTCGTTGAATTGACCCTGGCCGTGCCGCTCGCCGGACTGCCCATGGTCACCATAAATTACCGCCTGACGGCTGAGGAAGTGCTGCACATGTACAGCGAATGCCCATGGGCGGTGCTGTGCTTCGATGCCTCCACGCGGGCGCTGGCGGAGCGGTTGCAGCCACTGGTCCAGGCGAAGTTCGTCTATTGGGGCAGCGAGGCCGACCGACCCGGTTTTGCCCTGGCCTATGAACAGCTGATCGCCGGTCATGCGCCCTGCCTGGCGCCGCAAAATTCGCCGAGTGATGTCTGGGCGATCATCCCCAGCGGCGGCACGACGGGCCTGCCCAAATCGATCGAGCTGAGCCATCGGGCCATGGCGTTCACCGTCGCGTCCACGCTGAACCTGGTCGATCTGGGCGACGCGCCGTGCGGTCTGCATGTCGCCCCGCTGTTTCACCTGGCCGGCTTTACCGCCAATTACGCGCTGACGGCGACCGGCGGAACGCATGCTTTTCTGGGCGCCTTTTCGGTCGATGGGCTGCTGGCGGCACTGACCCGGCATCGCTGCACCATGACCAATTTGGTCCCGACCATGATCAGCTGGCTGATGGCGCGCGAGGATCTGGACCAATTCGATCTGAGCGCGCTGCGCAATATTCTGTATGGCGCATCATCGATCAGCCCGGCCCTGCTGCGCCGCGTGCTGACGGTGTTCCCCAGCCTGCAACTCAACCAGTTCTATGGCCAGACCGAGGCCTGCGGCGCGCTGACCTGCCTGCTGCCGGGTGACCACAGTCTGGCGCCGGAGCACGTGCACCGCCTGCGGTCGGCCGGGCGGCCGTTGCCGGGTACGCATGTCGAAATCCTGGACGAGCAGGGGCAAATCATGCCACGCGGCACGGCCGGCGAGATTTCCGGCCGGACCGAGGCATTGTTCAATCGCTATCTCGGGCATCCCGAGATGACCATGCAAGCGGTGCGCGATGGCTGGCTGCGCACCGGCGACATCGGCTATATGGACGACGACGGCTATCTCTACGTCACCGATCGGCTCAAGGATATGATCGTCACCGGTGGCGAGAATGTCTCGGCCAGCGAAGTCGAGAATGTCCTCGCCAAAATACCGGGCGTTATCCAGGTCGCCGTCGTGGCCGCGCCGGACGAAGTCTGGGGCGAAAGCGTGCATGCCTTTGTCGTCACCGGCGCGGGCGATGCCCCTGACCGCAGCCGACTGGACGAAGTCTGTCGCCGCGAGCTGGCGCTGTATAAAATTCCGCGCCGGTACACGATCCAGACGGACTCCTTGCCGCTCTCGGGTGCTGGGAAAATCCGCAAGGACCTGCTGCGCGCCGGATTGCGCGCCGCAGTGGGGCAGGATCAGCCGGCGCTCTAATCTTACTGCGTCATAAACTGGGCTGTGGTTGGCGTGGTTCTGTTACAGCA
>CAXTOI010000575.1:0-2349 GCA_964245645.1 uncultured Novosphingobium sp.
CCGCCGCAACGGCATCATGAAGCGATCACAGCTTCACTCAATCCGTGACCGAAGATCGCCCTCCGGTAAATTTTAGGAACGTAGCCCGTCAGCCGGCGTTAACCTGCCAATCGAACAAAGCAGGTCATCCAGTGGATACTCTTTCCAATACCGTTGATTTTGCACCCCCTATGCAATTTCACACCGACAGTTTCCAACGCGGCCTGGCTTTTTGGAATCGCGATAGATTGGCGCCGCAATTCCCGGAGGAAGACTGGAGCCTGGATCTCGATGGCAACCTGCGCATGCTACGGCTGGAAGGGGCGTTCATCGAGAGCCTGCGCGGCGAAGTCAGCGACTGGGCCAGCGAAGCGCCCACCGATCCCGACGGCTTCGTCGCCTGGTTCGAAGATCTCCGGCAGGTCGGCCCGGGGCAGGGGGATGAATTGTTTCCCTGGCTGGCGAGCCAGGCAACGCTCGCCGAAATGCGCTGGTTCTTCGAGCAGGAAGCTGCAGGCGAGGCTGGTTTCGACGATCTGGTCGCTTATACCCAGGTCAAGCTGCCCAGCGCCGCCAAGCTCGAACTGGCCCGCAATTACTGGGACGAGATGGGGCGCGGCAACGCCAAGGGCATGCACGGGCCGATGCTGCAAATCCTGGCGGGGGCGCTGGACGTCGATCCGACGATCGACAACACAGTGTGGGAAAGCCTGGCGCTGGCCAACGCCATGACCGCCATGGCTACCTGCCGCCGCTATGCCTGGCATTCGGTCGGCGCGCTGGGGGTGATCGAGCTGACCGCACCGGCACGATCCGAGCAGGTCGCCAAGGGTCTGCGCCGCCTCGGCTTCAGCAACCGCGAACGACGCTATTTCGATCTGCACGCGGTGCTTGACGTCAAGCACAGCGAAGACTGGAACCGCGAAGCGCTGCGCCCGCTCGTCGCAGAAAACCCCCGCCGCGCTACCGCCATCGCCGAAGGCGCGCTGATGCGCCTCACCTGCGGCGCCCGCTGCTTCGCCCGCTATCGCCGCGTGCTGGGATTTCCAGGCTGATGCCGGTGTCCAAATACCCACGGTAAATCAGATTTGCGCCGGTCGTCGGCTCGGGAGGCAAATGTGACGCAATCCTCCCCCTTGAGATCGAAACCAGCGATGACAAATCTACCATGCCGGCTTGTTGAGGTGTTTCCCCCCGCGCAAAAATGATTTAGGCGCTTTGCCCATGGGCATTCTCGGCAAGATTTTCACCTGGTGGGACGGCGCCACTATCGGCACGCTGCTGAATTCGGCGCGGACCGGCGAAAAGATCGGCACCGATCACCAGGGCAACACCTATTATCGCGCGACCAAACCCAACGCACCGGGTGGACCGAACCCCGGCGGCGAGCGCCGCTGGGTGATCTACAACGGCGCCAACGACGCCAGCCGCGTGCCCCCGGAATGGCACGGTTGGCTGCATGGCAATTTCGACGGCGTACCCGAAAGCAACCTGCCGCCCGCGCGCATCTGGGAAATCCCGTTCACCCCCAACGCCACCGGCACGGTCGAGGCCTATCGCCCGCAAGGCGCACTGGAACGCGGCGGTCGTCGCGCGCCGTCGAGCGGCGATTACGAAGCCTGGTCCCCAGACGCCTAGGGTGCGTTGAGCCCGGCCTGAGGCAGATCTCGACACACCCAACGCATTGCGCAAAGAATTGAGAGCGGGTTTTCTCCGGCGATTTATGCAACGACAACGGGCCTGGATGTGTCGGCTGCACCGAATCGGCATCGCGACATTGATGATCGCCGGGCTGGCCGCGTGTCATAACCAGGGTGCGCAGGCGCCTGATGCGCAATCAACCGATGTGCCCAAGGCGGTCGGCAGTGGCGGCCAGGCGCATGGCATTGTCGAAAGCCAGTACGGCACCCCGGTCAAGGATCGCGTCGCCACGCTCGGCTTTCTCAACAAGCGCAACAATGAAACCCAGGACCTGGTGATGAAGACCGGCGAATCGCGCCGGATCGGCAATGTCGTGGTCAAGCTGTCGAGCTGCGAAAAAACCCTGCCGTGGGAGCAGCCGCCCGAGACCGGCGCCTTCGTGCAGGTCTATGTCGAGGAACGCGACAAGATCAGCGAGCCGCTGACCTGGCGCACGGTGTTCTCGGGCTGGCTGTTCAAGAACTCGCCTTCGCTCAACGTCGTCGAGCACCCGGTCTACGACGTCTGGGTGAAAGACTGCGCAATGAAATTCCCCGGCGAGGAGGAATCGCCGCAGGATTTCGCCCGCTCGAGCAAATCGGCGAACGCTTCGGGCAAGGGCAGGGGAGCCGCCGACGCCGCGGACGCCGCGGCGCCTCCCGATACCGCGCCGCCGGTGGAAATAACGCC
>CAXTOI010000576.1:0-2348 GCA_964245645.1 uncultured Novosphingobium sp.
GTTCCTGATGGCCCGTGCGATGGCCTTGGCCGATCGCCAGGCGCGCGGTGCACGGCGGCTCGGAGACGGCGCGCTGAACCTGATCCTCGAACGCACGCTGCGCCCCCGCGTCCGCGCGCAATTCGGCGGCCGCCTGAAAGCGCTCGTCTCGGGGGGCGCCCCGCTCAACCCCGAGATCGGCACGTTCTTCGCCGGCATGGGCATCACCCTGCTGCAGGGCTATGGCCAGACCGAAAGCGGCCCGGTGATCAGCTGCAACCGGCCCCGCGCCGGCATCAAGATGGACACCGTTGGCCCGCCGCTGACCGGCGTCGAAGTCAGGATCGCCGCCGATGGCGAAATCCTGGTCCGCGGCGAACTGGTCATGCACGGCTATTGGCAGAACCCCGCCGAAACCGCGCGGGTGCTGATCCGCGATGCCGATGAGCCCGGCGCCGCGCCCTGGCTGCATACCGGCGACATCGGCCATATCGACAGCCACGGCCGCGTCCTGATCACCGACCGCAAGAAGGACATGATCGTCAACGACAAGGGCGACAATATCTCGCCGCAGAAGATGGAGGGCATGCTCACCCTGCAGCCCGAAATAGCCCAGGCCATGGTCACCGGCGACCGCCGGCCTTACGTGGTCGCGCTGATCGTGCCCGATGCCGAATGGGCGCTGTGCTGGGCGCAGGCGCAGGACGAAAAATTCGACATGAAGACGCTGCAGGAATTGCCCAGCTTCCGCAGCGCGATCCGCAGCGCGATCGACCGGGTCAACGACGATGTCTCGGTCATCGAAAAAATTCGCCAATTCGCCTTCGCCGACGAGGCCTTCGCCATCGCCAACGAAGAAATGACCCCCAGTTTAAAGATCCGCCGCCACAAATTGAAAGAACGCTACGGCAGCCGGATGAACAGCCTGTATAAGCCGTAGGCGGCCTTGGCGCATCCCAATGAAAGCGCCGTCGGCCCCAGGCCAACGGCGCTTCACGTTCCAGAACTGTCAGATCAGGCGTAAGCGAGCGTCACGCGGGAATTGCGCTTGCGTAGCGCATAGCCGATAAAGCCGAAACCGGCCAACATCATCGCCCAGGTAGCGGGCTCCGGCGTGGTCGCGGCTACAGTGCCGATCGAGCTGACCCCGAGAAGGGCTGCCCCGGAGCCAAGGTTGGGATAGTCGCCGTTTTCCGAACTTTGCGTGCCGATGTAGTAATTCAGTCCTTCGGTCGCCGCTTCGCTGAACAGGCCGGACAGGGTCTGACCAGGTTCGTTGATGCCGTAGTAGAACGCAAAGGTTTGTGATTGTCCCGCGGCCAGCGTGCCGATGCTGTAATCGATTCCTGCGCCCAAGTCTCCTTGCTGGTTGCAAGAAACGGAGCAATCATTAGCGAAAGGACCGCTTGCGGGATCGGGATTTTCAAAACCGTAGTAGCTTGCGCCGACAACGTTGGCATTCGCACCGAATGGCCCGACAGTGTTTTCATTGAACTCGGTGGGGTAGACATCGTAATCGACGTCACGCCGGAAGACCACGCCCGTCTCGGTAGATGCACTGTCGTTCGTTACCGTCTCCTGGATCGAAACGATATTGGGGTTCAGGAAATTGAACGCCTGGGTGACCGTAAGACCGAAATTTGTGGACGTAACAGTGGTAGCGGAATTGGCACCCGTGGTCGTGGTGGTGCCGGTGATGTTCGCGCTTGTCCCGGTATATTCATAGTCGGCATAGGCATCTCCCGCCGAAGACGCTATGCCCCATGAATCGCGCGGGGTCCCGGGCGCAATATAATCCGAGCCGGCCGGGTTGCGCAATCCGACGCCGGTGCTGTCATCATACAATTCACCGTCCGGACCAATGCCGACTTCGTACGAATTGGTGGAATCGAAAAAAGTGGTGTTTGCAAAAGCAGGGCCCGCCAGAGCAACACTGCAAGCACAGCCCGCAACAGCGAGCATGAATTTATATTTTGAAAGTTCAGACATTTGTAGCTCCCTCAACAAGAGTTCTTTCGCCCGAGTGTCTCATTAGACGTGGGCGAATGACGGCAGCGTATCGACGTGCGCAACCACTACAACTTAAAGCAAATTCTATACCATTCAAATATCTCGTTGAATTACAAGAGAAAAATTATTTCATAAAATGTCAGTGTAACTTATAGTGACAGGTCGAGCTTGTCGTCGTGCCCGATCATGCCGGCTGCCACTGAAACTCCAGTTCACCCTCGCGAAACGCAAACCGCTGTAAGTGCTCAGCCACTACGATCTGAATCCGCTCCAGATCGCCGCCCTCGGGCACCTCGCAAGTGATCGTGAGCGCTATATCGTCCGCCGCGAGATCGGCATTGCCCAGCGGCAGCGGGATA
>CAXTOI010000577.1:0-2346 GCA_964245645.1 uncultured Novosphingobium sp.
ACGCCAAGCTGTATTTCGTCGGCAATGCGGCGCACAGCCATACCGAGGAAAGCTTCAATTATCGTGCCTCGACCGACGCGGTCCTTGATCCCACCGGTTCCAAGCTGCAGGCCAGCTATGCGCCGGGCGACCAGGTGTTGTGCGCTCGCACTTTCCTCAATTACAGCGCAACGCCCGGTAACGATGCAAACGGCTGCGGCACGACGCAGGATCCCTATTTCCACAATTTGTACCCCGCCGGTTTCACGCCGATCTTCGTGGGCGTGGTCAACGAGCTTTACGGCGTGGCGGGTGTCAAGGGCGCGTTCGACAAGCTGACGTATGATCTGTCGGGTTCGCTCAGCAAGAATACGCTGGGCCTGTCGATGTACAATTCGTTGAACACCGCGTTCAGCCCGAACAACCCCGCATCCGATGCACCGTACAATGTCGCGACCCAGACCAGTTTCAACTTCGGGCGCACCGCGCAAAAGGAAACGGACGCCAATCTCGATCTGACGTATCCGCTAGAGGTCGGGTTCGCCAAGCCGATCACGTTGTCCGGCGGATTCGAATACCGCAAGGAAACTTACGAACTCGGCGTGTCGGACTTCCAAGCCTATGCGCAGGGCGGCGCCTCGGGCTATGGCGGGGTCAGCCCCAGCCAGGCCGGCAAGTGGAGCCAGAGCAACGTTGCCGTCTACGGCGGCGCGGAAACCGATATCACCTCCAACTGGACGGTTGGCGCCGCCGGCCGCTACGAGCACTACAACACCTTCGGTGGGGCGACGGTCGGCAAGATCAACACGCGGTATGAATTCATCCCCGGCTTTGCCATCCGCGGCACGGTCGGTACCGGGTTCCATGCGCCCTCTCCGGGTCAGCAGCACAATTCGACGCTGACCACCAATTTCGTGCAAGGCAACTCGGTCCAGACCGGTACTTTCCCGGTGGACAGCCAAATCTCGCAGGATTTCGGCGCCAAACCGCTCGGGCCGGAGAAATCGACCAACTTCGGGGTGGGATTTACCGCAAATCCGATGCGCGCGCTGACGCTGACTGTGGATTATTACAACATCAAGGTGCGTAACCGCATCTTCATCTCCGAGCCGTTCCCGGTCGTGGATGCCGCTCACCCGGGCGGGACCATCACGGCGGCGGACATTCTGGCCCATCCGGAGCTGGCGGCGGTTGGCGTCGGTGGCCAGGTCAGCTACTTCACCAATGGCCTTAACACACTGACGCGCGGCGTCGATGTGGTGGCGAGCTATTATACCGCGCTGGCGGCTGGTCGCCTTAACCTGACCTTGGCCTACAATCATAACGCCAACAAGGTGACCTCGGCGAATGCCAACGTCGTCGATGGCGCCCAGATCGCGGACATCAGGAACCTGGCGCCGCACGATGTCGCCCACTTCAGTGCCAATTACACCGAAGGCAAATTCTCGGTCACCGCACGCGAAAATTACTATGGTTCGTGGGTCGATGCCGTCGATTATGGTTCATCCAATGGCACGGCGGGAGCCAATGGTGGAACGCTCCAGAAATTTGGTGCGAAAGCGACCACGGACCTGGACGTTTCCTATACCCTGGCCAGCGCTTACACGCTGACGGTGGGGGCGAACAATCTGTTCAACAAGTTCCCGGACAAGCTGAACTCGAGTTCGCAAACGATCTACCCGATCACCGGCGGCGGATCCGACGGCCAGGTCTATCCACGCCTTGGCGGGCCGTTTGGCTTCAATGGCGGTTTCTGGTATGTTCGCCTGAAGGTCAATTACTGATAGCGACAAGGTCTGGGGGAGCTTCGGCTTCCCCATTCCACCAATGGAGAGTGCCATGCCCGGTGTGAAATCTTGCGCCGCAATGGCGCTGTTGCTGTTTGCTCCTGAGCTGTCCTGGGCCGCGTCGCCGCTGCCGGTCGGGGCGGAGCATGCGATGGTGGTTTCGGCGCATCATCTGGCTTCCAAGGCCGGGGTCGATGTTCTGAAATCCGGCGGCAATGCCGTCGATGCGGCCGTTGCCGTCGCTTATGCGCTGGCGGTGACTTTTCCCGAAGCGGGCAATCTGGGCGGTGGCGGGTTCATGACCATTCGGCTGGCCGACGGGCGCACCAGCTTCATCGATTTTCGCGAGACCGCGCCGCAGGCGGCCACGGCGACGATGTATCTGGATGCGACGGGCAATCCCGTGGCCGCGATGAGCCGGCAGGGGTATTTGGCGGCGGGGATTCCCGGGACAGTGGCCGGGCTGGAACTGGCGCGCAGCAAATATGGCACGCAGCCGCTGGCGGCGCTGATAGCGCCGGCGATCGCGCTGGCGCGCGATGGCTTCGTGCTCGATCAAGGCGATGCCGATATGCTGGCC
>CAXTOI010000578.1:0-2345 GCA_964245645.1 uncultured Novosphingobium sp.
TACTCTTTCAAAGACCCAGTCACGACATAACGCAAGGTTTGCGACAGAACCCTCCCGGATCGTCCGCGCGCTGCTTTATCTCGGGCCGGAAGTGTCCCTTGGTGAGGTCGGCCGATGAACGCGCCGCTGGACCGCGCTGCGCTCGCCGCGCTGGCCATCGACCGTTATTTTGCGGCGATCGATGGCAAGGATCTGGCTGGCACCCTCGCCTGTTTTAACGAGCAGGCGTTATTCTCGATCGGGACGGCCGACGTACAGTTCCACGGCAAGCCGGAAATTGCCCGGATGCTGACCGACTATTTCGCCAGCTATGAATGTATTGAACACCGCGATTTTACGCTGGTCATCGACGTGGCCCGGCAAGCGATCGCGGCCCATTTCGACGGCTTTCTGCTCACGGCGGATGGCCAACAAACCAAGCTTCACAACAGTAATGTCTGGCAAGTCCGAAACGGGCTGCTGGATCGGGTGACGGTCTACATGAGTGGGCCGAATGTCCTCACCTGATATCGGGATTGGATGCCCTGAGCGCGCAACCAAAGGCCACAATAGAGGGTAAAGCCATGCGCTGTCTTATGTTTCGTTCGAATCCGTCCTTGCCCGTGCTGGGCCTGGCGCTATTCGCCTGCTCCACGTCCCCAGTCCTTGCAGCGGACACCGCAGCCGTCCCTGTACCAGCAGCAGCGCCGGGCGAGGCCTCGTCGAGGATCAGCAGTGTCGGCCGTCCGTCGAAACGTTCCTCCAGGCGATGAAAGAGATAGGTCAGCACCGGTGCGACCACGCTCGCCTGGCCCAGCAGCGCCTCGGTCTCGAAGCACTGGACATCGGCGAAGGCGAACCCGCTCTCGCTGGCGTCGAGCAAGCGGCCATGCGGTCCGTCGAGCGTATAGGGCTGGATCGCGGTCCGCAGGGCATTTGACTGAAGCAGCAGCACGAGTCCGGTCATCGTGCGTTCCTGTTCGGGCGCGGATGCCAGGCTGTTCAGCGCCGACCAGACCGCGTCCTTGACCTCGGGAGTGACGGCGACCCGCTCGGCGTCGAGCAGCGCCGCGATCCATTCCGCCGCCCAGCCGCGTTCCGCTACGGTGTCGATCCGCCGCAAGGGCTGGAAGGCGAGCGCCTCGCTGGCATCGGAGCTGGCCCCCAGTGCATGATGTGCACCGCCCATGGCGAGCACGGCAGCACGGGCCGAAAAGCCCTTGTCGAAGATATAGACTTGGGCGTCGGTATAACGCCGGAACTGCAGCGCGATCAGCGCCAGCAGCACCGACTTGCCGGCCCCCGTGGGCCCAACCACCATCATGTGGCCGACATCGCCGATGTGTGTCGACAAGCGGAACGGGGTCGAGCCACCGGTCTGCGCCGCCAGTAGCGGCGGCCCACCCAGATGAGCATTGCGCGTCGGCCCGGCCCAGACAGAAGATAGCGGCATGAGGTGCGCCAGGTTCAGCGTGTGGACGATGGGCTGGCGGACATTGGCGTAGGCATGACCAGGAATCGACGACAGCCAGGCCTCGACCGCGTTCACCCCTTCGCGGATGGTGGTGAACCCGAGCCCACCGGTGATCCGTTCGACCTGCCGGATCTTGTCCTCGACGCGGGCGCGGTCCTCGTCGGACACGGTGATGGTCGTCGCCAGGTATCCGAAGGCGACATGATCGCCGCCGAGCGCCTGCAAGGCGAGGTCTGCATCAGCCACCTTGTTGTCGGCATCGCTGTCGAGCAGTTGGGCAGGCTGGTTGTAGATGACCTCGCGCAGCATCGCGGTGATCGACTTCCGCTTGTTGAACCACTGGCGCCGCAGCTTGGTGAGAAGCTTGGTCGCATCGGTCTTGTCGAGCGCGATGAAGCGGGTGACCCAGCGATAGGCAAAGTCTGCCTCATTAAAGGCATCGAGGATGCCCGGCCGGCTCATGTTGGGAAAGCCGGTGATGGTGAGCGTGCGCAGGTGCCGCCCGCCCAGCATCGGCTCCAGCCCGCCGACCAGCGGCGTGTCCGCCAGCAGTCCGTCGAGATACATCGGCGTCTCGGGCACCGCGACGGGATGCCGCCGGTCGGAAACGGTACCGTGCAGGTAGGTTAGCGTCTCTGCGGACGTGAGCGCGTGCACCTCGGGCATGAAGGCGGCAAACAGATCGGCGGCGCGCGTGGTCTCGGCGACGAAGTTGGCGAGCGCGCTGCGCCAGCCTTGCGGATGTCGAGCGCGTTAGCCCACCGCGCCGAACCATAGGTGGTGAGGTTGCCCCGCTGGCGCGCGCGCCACACCGATCCGAATATTGCAGCGGCGCATCTATAGCGCGACAATCTGGGTGAGAGGCTGGCGGCGATCAGGATGAGAACTGATT
>CAXTOI010000579.1:0-2342 GCA_964245645.1 uncultured Novosphingobium sp.
CACGGCAAAGCGACGCCTCGCACGCGTCTTGACGCCCGGCGCCCGCGCCGCTGGAGTCATGCTGCCGACCCGCTCGCGATCGGCGGGATGGATGCGCGCCAGGAACGATCGCTCGAAGTCGATCGGCTCATCGGCGCCGAGGCCGAGCAATTCGCGCGCGCGCGCATCCAGGGTCATGCCGCGTAGCGACGAATCAGCGTCCCCCGCACCGATCTGTGCAGCTTCCAGCGCCAGGCGGCTGCGGGCTTCGCTCGCCTCGAGCGCGGCGCGGGCGGCATGTTCCGCGGTGCGGTCGCGCACGATCTTGAGAAAGCCGATCGGGACATCGTCGTCGTTGGTCAACGGCATCATCTCGCCGTAAGCCATGAACCGCGAGCCGTCGCGGCGCAGATGCCAGCGATCATCCGCCGCGCGGCCGGCGTTCAGCGCCCTGGCCATCTCGAGCGCGGGCCGGCCGCCGGCGCAGTCTTCGGGGGTGAAGAACATCGCGCAGGGCCGTCCGCAGATCTCGGCCGCGGACCAGCCCATCAGGCGAACCGCGCCTTCGCTCCAACTGGTGACCAGTCCGCGGCGATCGAGCGTGACGATCGCATAATCGACCGCGCTGTCGAGGATCAACCGGTTGCGCCGGTCGTCGTCGCGCTGCGTGGCCAGCGCCCGGCGCAGTTCGAGATTGGTCATCACCTGGCGCGCCAGCACTTCGAGCGTCAGCCGTTGGAACGCGGTGATCCCTTGCGGGCGCGGGGCCCGGTCGAGCACGCAGACCGTGCCGATCGGCAGCCCTTCGACGGTCTTGAGCAGCGCACCGGCGTAGAAGCGCAAGCCGCCCTCTGCGGTGACCAGCGGATTTTCGGCGAAGCGCGCGTCGAGTGCACAGTCGGGTATGACCATGAGATCGCTTTGCAGGATCGCATGCGCGCAGATCGAGACGTCGAGCGGCAGTTCGCGCGCGCCGATGCCGACCTCGCTCTTGAACCATTGCCGGTCGTCGGTGATCAGATTGATCACCGCGATCGGCGCGGCAAAGGCTTCAGCCGCCAGCCGGACGATATCGTCGAAATCGGGCTCGGTGGGGGTATCGAGGATCGCATAGCGCGCCAGCGCGGCCAGCCGGTCGTCCGTTCGCCAGGGCGGAGCCGCCGGCTCTGCTGCAATCACCTTTTCCGCCGAAGTCATCGGCGCCTGCCTCTATCACCGGGCAATCGGACGCGCCACTTTTTCCTCAGCGCCGGCCGATCTGCCCGGCCAGAATGCGCGCGGCGGCCTGGGGCGACAGCTTGTCCTGGTCGCGATCGACGAGATAATTGGCGCGCTGCATCAGCGCCACGGGAATGGCTCCGACCAGCGGCGACAGCGCGGCGATCAGCCGGCGGTCCTGCGCATGCGCGCGCGATACCAGCAGCAGCGCATCATAACCGGGGATCGCGCCTTTCGGATCGGTCAGCACGGTCAGCCGGTCCGCGGCGATCCGGCCGTCGGAGGAGAACGCCGAGATCACATCGACATCGCCGCCTTCCAGCGCGCGGTACATGAAGGTGGGGCTGTAGGACCGGCTCGAGCCGAAGCGCAGCCCGTAAGCGGCGTGCACCGCCTGCCACTCGGGGCGACGCAGGAATTCCAGGTCGGAGCCCAGCCGCAGCCCCGGCCCCTGTGCTGCCAGATCGGCCAGTGTGGCTATGCCGCGCGCGCGCGCCGCTGCGCCCTGCATGGCAAAGACATAGGCGTTTTCGAAACCGAGCGACCCGATCAGGCGCACGCCACTGGTCGCGCGGGCCCAGGCGCCGATCTGCGCGATCATTGCCGGCCGGGTGACGGCACCGCGGTGTGCGGTCTGCGCAACCATCTGGTTAGTCCACAAGGTGCCGGCGTATTCGACATAGACATCGATGTCGCCGGCCGCGAGGGCGCGGTAGATCACCGAGGAGCCCAGCCCTTGCGAGTAGCGCACGGTATAGCCTGCGGCTTCCAGCCGATCGCCGATCAGTTGCGCGAGGATGTACTGCTCGGAGAAATTCTTCGCGCCGATGGTGATGGTCGGGCGCGCGTGGCCTGCCCACAGGGTCCGCCCCGCCAGGGTCGCCGCCGCTGCAACCAGGCCCAGCGCGAGCACCGCCGCGCCCAGCCAGATCGGCCAATTGCCCAGCAGGCCCTGCCGCCGCCGCCGGGCCACGCCCCACTCGATCAGCGCCAGCACGCCATCGACCGACAGCGCCAGCGCCGCTGCGGCGAGGCATCCGGCCAGCACCAGCGTCCAGTTCTGGATCTGCAAGCCGGCAAAGATCGGATCGCCCAGGCTGGGCTGGCCGACGGTGGTCGACAGCGTTGCCGCACCGATCGTCCAC
>CAXTOI010000580.1:0-2332 GCA_964245645.1 uncultured Novosphingobium sp.
GTCATATTGAATTCTGATATTCAGTTTTGAGGATATCTCGTCGGAATGTTTGGTTTTCTGATTTTCAGGGAGTGAGTTTTCGCTAGCATCGATCGAGGACGCTTTCTCCTCAACAATTCGCAAACTAACTAGTGCCGGAGAATCTTTGAATTTCCCCATTGCGCTTTGCGCGTCCTTTAGAAGATGCCGCCAATCATTTGTGCCCGCGCGCATAGCTTCTCGCGCTAGATATATTTTGGCTCGAGCAGCGAGCTCATATTCGGCATTGCGGGAGAAGCCATCAATCGCATTGCGATAGTAATCCCGACCGACCTCCGTATCGCCTCCGCGAAATGGAATAAGTCCCGAATTC
The DNA here is from genome assembly GCA_964245645.1 of uncultured Novosphingobium sp. Lineage (GTDB taxonomy): Bacteria > Pseudomonadota > Alphaproteobacteria > Sphingomonadales > Sphingomonadaceae > Novosphingobium. The sequence continues at coordinate 353 of CAXTOI010000580.1, forward strand.
GCTATTGAAATAAGACGTTGCTGCGGAGGGGCATCGGCGCTGCGGATTTTCGAGATAGCTTTAACGGCATCGTCAATCCGATCGAGAGACGCGGCCGCAAAGGCGTAGGAATTTAGCAGAACGGCCATATCTGGGCCGTCTCATCTACTATCTGACGTTCACCTACTTCAATTGCAAATAACGGGAGTTTTTGACTTTTGGTCAAAAATCCGACTTTAGCCAGCTTAGTTGTTATGCGCGTACCGCGCGGGTGGTTGGCCGGCTGCGCAGGAGCGGGGTGAGCGGCACTCCCTCCTAAGCTCGCCCCGGCTGCCCGCAACTCCGCTATGCGGAGTCCTCCTCTTCGTTCCGGTCCTGCGGATGCAGGCAGCCTTCATGGGCGAGCCTTCCGGTCGCTTTGCCGCCCACCCCGCCGTCCGGGGCCGATGCGGTTTAGCGAAGAAAGGAATATACTATGCAACTTACTCACCTCTCCCTGTCGCAGCTATCGGTGTCAGCCGCGAACATGCGCAATGGTAAGAAAAATCCTGATATTACTGACCTTGCCCCGTCGATCAAGGCGCGCGGTGTCCTGGTGCCGTTGCTCGTGCGTGCGGTCGCCGAGGCCGATCGCTTCGAGATCGTCGCGGGGCGCCGCCGGTATTTTGCCGCCATGGCGATCGCCGAGGGCGGCTATGAAGCGCCGTTGCTTCCCTGTGCGATCATGGAGGGGGGCGACGATGCCGCCGCGCTCGAAGCCTCAATCATCGAAAACTACGCCCGGCAAGACCCTGACGAAGTGACGCAATGGGTCAGCTTGACCCATTTGATCAAGGAAGGCCGCTCGGTTGCGCAGATCGCTGCGACCTTCGGCATGGAGAATGTGCAGGTGAAGCGCATCCTCGCGCTCGGCAATCTGCTGCCCCGCATCCGCGACCTCTACGCCAAGGGCGAGATCGACGCGCTCACTGTCCGGCATTTGACCATGGCCTCGCGCGCCCGGCAGGCCGAGTGGCTGAGGCTGTTGCGCGATCCCGAGGGCAATGCTCCCACCGGGCATCGCTTGAAGAACTGGCTGCTGGGCGGCGAGTCGATTGCCACCGGTATCGCCATCTTCGACCTCTCCCTCTACCCCGATCCGATCATCACCGACCTATTTGGCGAGGAGCGGTATTTCAGCGATGCCGAGAGTTTCTGGCATCTGCAATTCGAAGCGATCGACGCGTTGCGCCAGTCCTATCTCGACGCCGGATGGGCCGACGTCATCGTGTCGGAACCGGGCCATACTTTCCAGTATTGGGAGCATGACCGCACCACCAAGGCCAAAGGCGGTAAGGTTTATATCGCCGTCACCTACGGCGGCGAAGTCACCAAGCATGAAGGCTATCTGACCACGCGCGAGGCGCGTAAGCGCGAGCGGCTGGATGAAGATGCATCACCGCCGCAGCGGGCCCCAATACGCCCGGAACTCTCAGCCCCGCTCCGAGACTATCTGGACCTTCATCGCCACGCCATGGTGCAGGCAAGCCTTATCCAGAACCACGATATCGTGCTGCGCTTAGTCGTGGCGCACATCATCGCCGGATCGTTGCTTTGGAGCGTCAAGCCCGACCCGCTGCGCACCGACAAAGCCGAGAGCAGGCTCAGCCATGCGCAGTGCCCTGCACGTGCTGCCTTTGCCGAAGCCCGTAGCGCAGCGCAAACGCTCTTGGGCTTCGGCGAGGCAGCGGATACGCTTGTCAGCGGCGGCTATGGCAACATCGATGCGCTCGTCGACCGTCTTGTTGCGCTGACCGACGCCGAGGTTATGTCCGTTCTGTCAGTGGCGATGGCCGAGACACTGGCTGTAGGCAGCAGCATCGTCAACACTACCGGCACAGCCCTCGGCATTGATCCACTCACCTACTGGCAAGCCGACGAGGCGTTCCTATCGCTATTAAAGCAGCGCCCTATAGCGCGACAATCTGGGTGAGAGGCTGGCGGCGATCAGGATGAGAACTG
>CAXTOI010000581.1:0-2323 GCA_964245645.1 uncultured Novosphingobium sp.
TGTTGGGCGATCGGACCGCGAAGAAGTTGAGTTGGCCGAGCATCGGGGCCAGTCCGCCGATCGACCAGTAGAGCCACTCGTACACCGACCAGCGTTGCGGGCCGGGCGGCGGCAGCAGCACGCCACTCTTCTCGGCGAGGTAGCCGAGGATCGCGCCGCTCTCGAACAGGGGCTGGCTGTCGCGGCCTGGCTCCTCGTCGACGATGGCTGGGATCTTGTTGTTAGGTGAGATGGCGAGGAAGCCAAGCTCGAACTGCTGGTCGGCCGTCAGGTCGACGGGATGGACCTGGTACGGCAGCCCGGTTTCTTCGAGCATAATCGCCGCCTTCCGGCCGTTCGGCGTCTTCCAGGTATAGAGCTGGATCATGTTCACCTTTCCGTAAGCGCGTCAGGCGGAGCCTTGACGCCGCCTTTGGGCTGAGCGGTGTCATGCTGGGCGACCGTTCTGAGTGGCGCCTGCTTCAGCCAGATCACCCCCTGCTCGCCGATGACAATGCCCAGCGCCACGATCGGGGGCGCCGGTGATTTCAAGCCGACCAGCGCATAGGCCACTCCCACCACAACGCCAAACAGCAGCGACACCACGAACGTCATGCCTCGCCTTTCGCAAATCAGTGCTCCCGTATTGGTGCCGTCCCTAGCGACCCGGATCCGTGGCGAACAAGCACGCCCTCCGCTGGCGAAATCCTCCTCGTTATGATCAAGCCCTCCCTGTTCGTCGCGAATGTGATGTCCGCGGCGCTTTTAGCTAGTTCGCCGATGTTGGGTTGAATGCCATAACGCAGGGTCGACAGCCTAGCCCCAGCCCGAGGGTCCTGTATTCGACTATTTTGTGCCGCAGCGGCATGAACGAACCTAGAGCGGACTTGTTCACCGTTTGGATGGTATGCGATATTCTCAGCACGTAGCTTTTTACAATGGCAAATCGCCAAACTACCCAGAACTCGGTTGGTGACAGCACCATTGGGAAGCAGCGGAAAGCCGCTGCGTCGCTTATTCAGGATCGCGATCTTCGCCTCGGCTTACGCCAACGTCTTAACCTCTTCGCGGTTGAACGTTACCCCATCGATCCACCGCTGACGACGAACGCCGCCTAGCCGCCTAGGCCGCGTGGCAAAACCTTGCGGGCTTGTGCTGTCATGATCAAGATTGGGCAGCATGATGGAAGGACAAGTTCGGCATACTGTCAATATCGCCAGTGAGGCTCAGAACAATGATACACGGAGCGCATCGCCTATCCATTTTGCGCATCTCCCGGCAAAAGCACGATGGCAATAGGCGTAAAAGCCAGGGCTAAGCGTCTACCGCTATTTACGTATTAAGAGCAGATAGAACGTTTGGGATAAGGTTTTGCCGCCAGGAACCTATGTAGGGTAATGCTGGCGCTTACAAAGTTATGATTAGAAATTGATAAAATACGGATGCAAGTTTCGTGGACAACAGGGGGGAACTGAAATGCGCGGACATCTTTTACTTGCTTCCACAGGCATGCTCGCTGTGGCTCTGTGTGCCGGTAGCGCCAGCGCTCAACAGGCGACGCCAGGATCGGCCTCCTCGGCCACGGCGGATACAACCAGCGGCCCAGCGGCGGCTGGATCGGCCAACCAAGCGGTGACGGACGCGAGCAGCGTGCCGACCCAATCGAGCGGTTCAGGAACGCGAGTCGAGGAAATCGTGGTCACGGCGCAGAAACGGGCCGAGAATATTCAGAATGTGCCGTTGTCGATCGTCGCGGTGTCAGGACAGGCGCTGACCAACGCGAATGTGGGGGATCCCGTCGCGCTCCAGAAGCTGGTGCCTAGTCTAACAATAACCTCCGTAACCTTTGCCTCCGGGGCGGCGATCCGCATCCGCGGCTTCGGAACGGCGGGAAACACCGCGGTCGATTCGGACGTCGCCGCTTATATGGACGGCGCGTTCATCGCGCGTCCCGGCGCTGCGCTGAACACCTTCCTTGACGTTTCTAGCGTCGAAGTTCTGAACGGTCCACAGGGCACGCTGTTCGGCCGCAACGCGGCGATGGGCGCGATCTCGATCAACACCAACGCGCCTTCGACGAAAGCGACGACGTTGGCCGGCACGGTGGAGGGCGGCACCCACGCCACTTACTCCGGCCAAGCCGTCGCCAACCTGCCGGTCAGCGACACGTTCGCGCTGCGCGTCGCTGGCAAGGCGGCGCATTCGGGCGCGATCTACCACGACGATCTCGACGGGAGGGGCTATGGCAAGAGCGACAGCTACCTCGGCCGCGTTTCGTCCAAGTGGAATGTCACATCAAAGCTCGATTGGACCGTGCGGGCGGATTACGCGAACACTTCCGGCG
>CAXTOI010000582.1:0-2322 GCA_964245645.1 uncultured Novosphingobium sp.
CGGCTGGCGACCGCAACCACCTTCCACACCGGCAGGCCGAAGCGGGCCTTGAGCTGCCCGACCAGATCGGCGCTCTCGGCGCCGTGAAGCTGCAGGATATCGAGCCGCGCCGCGACGATGGTTTCGGCGATGACCGCGCTGCTCGCATCGACAAACAGGCCCACCCGGGCGATCCTCCCTGCGGCCCGCTCGGCCAGCGCGGCGGCGGCGGCCAGGCCGAGGTAGCGGGGCGAGGGCGGGTAGAAATTGAACCCTGCATAATCCGCGCGCGCGGCGATAGCGGCATCGAGCGTGGGCGCGGTGGTCAGCCCGCAAATCTTGATGGCAGGGGTCGGCATGCCGGCGCGCTTAACCGGTTTGCAGCGGGTGCGCTACTGTGGCGCGAGTTCGAACTGCACGGTGACATTGGCCGTCATGCCGACTTCGCCAGCCGCCACCGGGGTGGCCGCGGCCACGGTCCTGCGCGCCATCATCATCATCGGCTGCGGCGCGAATCCGCCGCTTTCACTGATCGACAGGATGCGCCGCACTTTCAGCCCCGCCACGCGCGCATAAAGCTCGGCGCGGCCGCGCGCATTGGTCAAGGCGGCCGTGCGCGCCTCGTCCAGCGCGGCGTCAGGATTTTCCAGCTCGAAGTTCGGCCCGCTCACCTCATTGGCGCCGGCACTCACCAGCGTATCGATCACCCGTCCCGTGGCGCCGACATCGCGCGCGCGCACCGACACGGTGTTGCCCGCCTGATAGCCGGTTATCCGCGGGCGTCCATCGTTCTGCATGGCGCCGTCGCGCTGCGCATTGTCGAACACCGGGCTCAGCGACAGATTGGCCGTCTGCACATCGCGATCGGCAATCCCGGCGGCCTTCAGCGCATCGATCACGCGGTTCATCGCCGCAGCATTGGCCGCCATCGCCGCATTGGCGGTCTTGCCCAGCGTGGTGATTCCGGCGGTGAAACCGGCGATGTCAGGTGTGCGGGTGGACTTGCCATCAGCGGTGACGGTCAGCAACGTATCCCCCGGCTCAACCAGCGGCGCCTGCTCCGCAAGCGCAGGTGTCGCCAGCAAAGCCAGCAAAAGAATAGCGGCTTTCATTAAGGTATCTCCTGTCCCAGATCTCAGGATTGCCCATCCGACCCTTACCGCTGGCTGAACCAAAACTCTGATCACTGATCACTGATCACTGATTACTGAATCACAGCGTCGCTTCGATGGCCCGCGCCGCCGCCACCGGGTCTTCGGCGCGGCTGATCGGGCGGCCGATAACCAGCACGCTGGCCCCGGCATCGCGCGCCTCACGCGGGGAAACGGTGCGCTTCTGATCGGCATGGCCGGCTTTCGCTTGTCCCTCCGGCAGGCGCAGCCCCGGCACGATAAACCACCCGTCCTTCCACTGGCGGCGCACCGCGGCGACTTCCAGCCCCGAACAGACGATGCCGTCCAGCCCGGCGGAATGCGCCAGGTCGGCCAACCGCAGCGCCTGGTCATAAGCGCTCCCGCCGACCCCGGTGGCGGCCAGATCGTCCTCGTCCAGGCTGGTCAGCACGGTCACCGCCACCACCTTGCATTGTTCGCCCGCCGCCGCCTTGGCGTCCTCCATCATCGCCCGCCCGCCCGCGGCGTGGATGGTGACGATGCCGGGCTGCAACACATGGATCGCCTGCATGGCAGCGGCCACGGTATTGGGAATGTCATGCAGTTTCAGGTCCAGGAACAGCGGCAGCCCGACCTTGGCCAGTTCATGCACCCCGTGATGGCCATGCGCGCAAAAGAATTCCAGCCCCAGCTTCAGCCCGCCGACATGCTCCTTCACTTTGCGCGCCAGCGCCTCGGCGGCGTCGAGGCGCGGCACGTCGAGCGCCAGATACAGCGGATTGTGATGCATATCAGTCTTCTCTCGCATCGCCGGGGTAATTTCCGGTCGTGGCATGGCCATGGCCCGCTTGCGGCAATTCCGCGTCCTCTGCAACCTGCGCCCGCGCCGGCGAGACGACGCGCACGGAATTTTCCAGCGCGGTCATCCGCCGCGTCATCCGCCAGCGCCCCGCCTTGGCCAGCAGCCACATCGGCAACGCGCCCAGCGCAAAGAAGAATATTGCCACGAACCCGACCGGCCATTGCAGATGCAGGTAAGCGCCATTCTCCAGCGGCCAGAAATTCACCGGCGCCGGCTCCCAGTTCATCGCGACGAAGGCGACGAGCGCACCGGTGATCACGATCCAGACGATCGTACGGATGATCTGCATGATATTCTCCTGCCCCGCGAAAGCTTGCGCCGACGCTAGCGGCCAACGGCGCCGAAGGGAAGGCAGGGCAGGGCGAATGG
>CAXTOI010000583.1:0-2317 GCA_964245645.1 uncultured Novosphingobium sp.
CTACAGCCGTGGCCCCCTCGCGCCGTCCCCCGCCGACGCCCCCGCCGGCCAAGACCCTGCCCAGATCGCCGCCTTCATGGGCGAACTGGTCCGCTCGCGCCGCAATATCCTGATCTCCGGCGGCACCTCCACCGGCAAGACCACCTTTCTCAACGCCCTGATGAAGGAAATCCCGCGCGACGAGCGCCTGATCCTGATCGAAGACACCGCCGAACTGCACCTCATCCACGACAACGCCGCCAGCCTGCTCGCGGTCAAGGGCGAACTCGGTGAGGCCCGCGTCACCACCGACGATCTGCTGCAAGCGGCCCTGCGCATGCGCCCCGACGGTATCATCCTGGGCGAAATCCGCGGGGGCGAGGCCACCAGTTTCCTGCGCGCGGTCAATACCGGCCACCCCGGCTCGATCACCACCATCCATGCCGACAGCCCCGAAGGCGCCATGGAGCAACTGGCGTTGATCGTGCTGCAATCGGGGATCGGCCTGCGGCGGGAGGATATCATCCACTATGTTACGAACGTGGTAGACGCGATCGTGCAGCTGGAGCGGCGGGATGGGCAGCGCTCGGTGGCGCGGATCATGATGACGCAGGTGTGAGGTATTTCAAGAGTATAACTTTAGGCCGACACCTCTGGTGACGATTGCGGCAAAATTGTCATCATTTTTCAGGACGCCGAATGCCGTTTGTTTGATCCGAGCTGCCCGTCAACTTCTCAGCCCGATTTCCTTCAAACGTTCCTGCAAAAACTCATCCGCGGTAATCGTCGGCGAATAGTGATCGGTCCTGCTTTCCGGCGCGCACCCCGGCAGCGTCACCAGCCGGTAATCCGAAGGCAGATGCAGAAAGAACGGCATGGCGTAGCGGCTCAACCCCGCACGCGCCGCGCGCGGATTGCGCACGCGGTGAGTGGTCGAGGGCAGCAGATGATTGCTCAGCCGCTGCAGCATGTCGCCGATGTTGACCGCCAGCGCGCCCCCAGGTGGCGAGACCGGAATCCATTCTCCCCGCCTCGTCAGCAATTCCAGCCCGGCTTCCTCCGCACCGAGCAGCAATGTGATCAAATTGATGTCTTCGTGCGCCCCCGCACGGATGGCGCCGGCTTGTGCGGCGGCAACCGGGGGGTAGTGCAGCAGGCGCAGCACCGAATTGCCTTCTGTCGTCGCGGCCGCGAACCAGTCGGCCGGAAGACCCAGATCAACCGCGATCCGCGACAGGATCACCGCACCGGCGCGGTCGAATTCGGCGAACAGGCGGGTGAAGACCTCGCGGAATTCGGCGGGTTGGTCGGGCCACACATTCTCCGGCATTGACCGCCCTGCCAGCCGGTGACCCGGTGGCATGTCGCGGCCGATATGCCAGAATTCCTTGAGATCGGGCGCCGCCGCGCCCTTGGCGGTTTCGCGGCCGAAGGGCGTGTAGCCGCGCGCGCGGCCTTGGCTTGGTATGCTGTAGCGCTGTTTTTCGGACTCCCCGAGCGCGAACAACTGCCGGGTCAGCTCCCAGCCGCGGGCGATCAGATCACGATCGATGCCGTGATCCTTGACCAATGCGAAGCCGGTCTCGCGAAAACACGACCCGATCGCTCGCGAAAACACAGATGCGTCCTCGGTCAGCGACAGGAGGGGCAAGGTGGCGAGGTCCATGGCTGGTCCTGTGACGCGGATGCGGTTAGGGATATGCTCAGGTTCATAACCGATCCGGAGCACCCGCGCATGACTAAAACTATCGCCCATTGGCTGTTGAAGAGCGAGCCCGATACCTATGGCTGGGACCACCTGGTGGCCGAGGGCGAAGGCACTTGGGACGGGGTGCGCAATCATCGTGCAGCAGGCAATCTGCGCGCGATGCAAGTGGGAGACCTGGCCTTTTTCTATCACTCCAATGTGGGGCTGGAGATTGTCGGCATCGTCAAGGTCAGCGTTTCGGGGTTGCCCGATCCCGGCGATGCCAAATGGGCCTCGGTCAAGGTGAAACCGGTGCGCAAGCTGAAGCGAACGGTAACGCTGAAGGAAATCAAGGCCGATCCGAAGCTGGCCGACATGGAAGTGGTGCGATTGTCGCGGCTGTCGGTCGCGGCGGTCAGCCCCACGGAATGGGACTATATTATCGCCTTATCGGAGCGCTGACGGCACCCGCTTCACCCGCACAACTCCGCCTTGAACAACAACCAGCCCATCCACGCCGAAACCAGGCACATCGCCGCGCTCAGCAGCAATTGCTGGACGATCGGCACGCCCGCCGCGCTCAGCGCGATCGCCAATAGCGAGCCGATGACCATCGCGCCGGAGTTGACGATATTGTTGGCGGCAATCGTC
>CAXTOI010000584.1:0-390 GCA_964245645.1 uncultured Novosphingobium sp.
GGCTGGTCGTGGTCGGCGACGGCAAGGGCCGCGTCGGCTTCGGCCATGGCAAAGCGCGCGAAGTGCCCGAGGCGATCACCAAGGCGACCGCATCGGCCAAGAAGAAGATGGTCCGCGTTCCCTTGAAGGAAGGCCGCACTTTGCACCACGACTGCAAGGGCCGGTTCGGCGCAGGCAAGGTCAATCTGCGGGCGGCGCCGGCCGGTACCGGGATCATCGCCGGCGGCCCGATGCGCGCAGTATTCGAAAGCCTGGGCGTGCATGACGTGGTGACCAAGTCGGTCGGCAGCTCGAACCCCTACAACATGATCCGCGCCACCTTCGACGCGCTGACCGACCAGACTTCGCCGAAGTCGGTATCGCAGCGTCGCGGCAAGAAGATCGCTGACC
>CAXTOI010000584.1:400-2315 GCA_964245645.1 uncultured Novosphingobium sp.
GCTCGGCCGTGGTGGTGCCAGCACCGTCGAGGCCGAAGCCGCCGCCGACGCGATTACGGAGTAAGCATGATGGCAACCATCAAGATCAAACAGATCGGCTCCCCGATCCGCCGCCCGGAAGCGCAGAAGAAGATTCTGATCAGCCTGGGCCTGGGCAAGATGCACCGCGTGGTCGAGGTGCTGGACAGCCCCGAGACGCGCGGCGCGATTGCGAAGCTGCCGCATATGGTGGCGGTGGTGGACTGATCGCGGGAAACTGCTATGTTTCTAACGCCGTTCGCGGCCAATGTGACGCTTGCATTGTCGCGATAAATCGCGCGTGATCGGCCTATGGACGATGCACCTCTTGAAATCATCGATCAGCCGGCAGCCGTTGCGGAAGGTAATATTGCTAGCCGCCAAGATCGAGCCATTGAGCAGTCCAACGATGATGCTCTTAATCGTGGCCCTTTCGTCAATTCGCTCATCCGCGCGGTCGTGCGCACAGAATGTGACTCGCGCGGCAAGGTTACCGGCCGCCGCTCTACGGGCTTCGTCGTAGGGCTCACCGGCGAATGGGGACTTGGCAAATCGAGCGTCCTCAATCTCGTTAAAGAGCAGCTGGACCGTTACGACAATGTCGCGGTCGCGACGATCAATCCCTGGCTCTTCAAAAGTAGGGAAGATCTGCTCAGGGCCTACTTTAATGCGCTTCGCGAAGCGCTCGGCAAGACCCTCAAGGAGAGCGCCCACGAGGTGCAGGCGCAATTGGAAAAATATAAGGGCGCGATTGGAATCGGGGGAACCGCGCTTGCAGTTGCGGTTGACGTGCATGGAGGGTTCGGTGCCGCTAGCCTCTGGTGGAGGTTAAAGGGCAAGCCTAGTATTCAAAAGATCAAAAAGCCTGCCGACCTTTCACCTAATGAGGAACGCAAAAGCCTTGAGGGGAAGCTGAAGGTAGCCAGTGTTGCCGTGGTTGTCTTGATTGACGAGTTGGACCGTGTCGAGGATGATGAGGTGCGTGCCGTCGCCCAGCTTATTAAGGCTGTCGGCGACATCAAGGGTATTTCTTATCTTGTCGCCTATGACCCGAGTCATGTGACGCAGGCGCTGGGGCGTGGGAACAGCACGGCGGAACGCCAGGCGAGTGGCGAGGCTTACCTTGAAAAGATCGTCCAGTTTGCTATGCCGCTCCGGCCATTATTCGAGGATGATGCCCGTTCCCTTCTAGAGGCAGCGTTGCGCGACAACGCTGCCAGCCTGCCGGTCGCAGAAAACGATTACCAGATCGCGATTTTGGACGAGTTGATTCGGATCTTGCGCACGCCGCGGGAGATCAAGCGCCTAATCGGAGCATTTGCAGTTCTTGAGCAGATAGTGCGCGGCGAAATTTGCCCCTATGACCTTCTTGGCTACAGTTGGCTCACTACGAAAGCACCAGCAGTTCGAGAAGCCATCGCAAGTAATCTTGAGACTTTGGTGAACGATCCCGGTGAGCGAGAGTTGTCCAGGCGCCTGCGGACGCGGCGACCTGACAGTAAGAGGCAAGAGACGCCAGCCGACTTGCTAGGCGCTGCTGCAGCGCCGCATGAGCCAATGCTCAGGCTTCTTTTTCCACGCTTCGGCGCGGAGGAGGATGAGGCGAACGCTGGCAATCGCATCGGCAAGCGCCGTAATCTGGTCCGGCTGCTCTACCTTGGCGACCCGCCAGGTATGATGTCGCGAGCCGAAATTGAGCAACTGTGGAGCGCAGACACCGTAGCGAGTTCGTTAAAAGCGATCCGACCGCTATTCGGAGCAGAGCGCATTGCTGGTCTGCTCGACCGCTTGGTTGACTTCCTGCCGCAACTGCCGCCCGAGCATGACATAGTGTTTTGGCCGGCTCTAGCCCGCAGTCTTGTGCGTCAGCATGACTGTTTGACAGGCAGGGACGTCC
>CAXTOI010000585.1:0-2309 GCA_964245645.1 uncultured Novosphingobium sp.
AACGGCAGCGATCTACCGGCCAGCCCGTCTATTTAGGTTTATGGCAGCGTTGGCGGCAATAATCTCAATATCAATAATCACGGCACCTTGTATTATTCGGGCACGGTTACGAATGTAAATTACAACGGGGGCAGTTCGCAGAACAAGACGGTGCCTAATGCGCTGACCGATTACACGACGCCGCTGACCAAGCTCTCGACCCAACTCGGCGCCCTTGCCTCCACGGCCGGCACCATCATCTCCAATGGCAACTTCAACGCCAATGGGGCCAAGGGCATCGTGGTGTTCAACCTGACCGCGTCACAATTGGCGAATGATATCCAGAATTCGCAAATCAGCTTCACCGGTGCCGGCGTTACCAGCTTCATCGTGAATGTCAGTGGCAACTTCGCGGAAGGCAGCAGCACCAACTTCAATACCGCCCAGTCGAATGCCATTTTCAACTTCACCAATGCCATGACCGTTTCCCTGGGTAACTGGAAAACCTCGGTACTCGCGCCTGGCGCAACCCTGAACGTCCAGAACGGGTTCCTCGACGGGTCGGTGTTCGTGGCCAGCTTCGCTGGTGGCGGCGAATTGCACAATGACAATCTGTTCACCGGCGCGCTGCCTGCCAGCGCGGCCGTACCCGAAGCCTCCACCTGGGCAATGATGCTCGCTGGCTTTGCCATGGTCGGCTTCGCCATGCGCTCGCGCCGCGAAACGGGTCCGGTGCTGAGCCTGGCAAGGAGCTGAAAAGCAACTTCGGGCGGCAGCTCCGCCTGAGCGACAGGACCAGGAACCCTGCTGCATGAGAGATCATGCAGCGGGGTTTTGTTCATTTTGAGCGTGCTTCGTTTGAGGAAGCGCAATGGCCGCAGATCGCTGACGACGCCAATCCGCAGCAAATCCCGGGCCCCCGTCGGGGACCCGGCAACCGGTAAGCTGTTGTAAAATATTGGTGCGCCCGGAACGATTCGAACGTCCGACCCTCAGATTCGTAGTCTGATGCTCTATCCAGCTGAGCTACGGGCGCTGGGGAGAAGCGCCTTTAAGGCTGGGCTGATGGATTGGCAAGCGCCTAAATCAGCTTTTGCATGGCCCTGACCAGCGCCCGCGCAAGCGGGTAATCCAGCGGCGGCATGGCAAGATGCTCCAGCTGTTCGGCGGCGAACCAGGCCATTTCTTCGGCATCGAGGCACTGCGGTTCGCCTTGCCATTGCCGGCACGCATAAAGCAAAATGACGAGGGGCTGGCGCGGGAACGGCGGGCCGGCCCCGCTGCTGGCGAAACCCACTGGCTGAAGCGCGGACGGCTCCAGCTTTGCGCCCAGTTCCTCGGCGATCTCGCGCGCCGCGGCGGCTTCGGGCATTTCGTTGGGCTCGATCTTTCCGCCCGGAAACTCCCATAGGCCGCCGTGCGCCCGATCGCGGCGGCGCCTTTGCATCAATATGCGCCCGTCGCCCGAGATCAGCGCCACGGCCACCACCCAGCTTACCATTGCGCGATCCTCCGGCAAAACCTCCGGCAATCCCTGACCCTCTCTCAAGCTGCACTTAACCGTTCGCTGGCATAGGCAGTCGCTTGGAGCCGAGGACAACAGGACAGCCATGCGGCAATTGTTGACAATCCTGTGTCGCGATGATCGCGGGGCGACGGCCCTCGAATATGGCCTGATTCTGTGCCTGATCGTCGTGGTGATGGTGGTGGGCATGACCGCGCTGGGGCATGAAACCGTAGGCCAGTGGAATTTCGTTTCAAGCCAGGTTGCATCGGGGATAGCCCAGGCAAACAGTTAAGACAGCCAGCGGCGGCGGCAAATCCTTCTGCCTTGCATCCGCGCGAGCCGAACCCGCGGTAAGCACGGTTCATCAGGTCTACGACCGCCAGCACATCGCCATCATCGATCGGTACGCACATCGCGGCTATTTGAACGCGGAAATCCTGCCGCTGTCATCCAGCACATAAAGCGTCGAATTGGCTACCACCGGCGCCAGCGAACCCGGGCTGTCCATGTGCTTGAACAGCTTCGCGACCCCTTCGTCCACGCCGACGGCGAAGATATCGCCGCGCGAACTGGCGACCCACAGCCGGTTTCCGGCCAGCACCGGGCCGGTCCAGAAAATCGGCGTCTTCTTTTTCTTCAGATTGACGTAGCGGGCCAGTTGCGTGCTCCAGCGCACCTTGCCGGTGGTGCGCGCGATGCACAGCAGCTTGCCGTCGTCGGTCAGCGTGAAGATCCAGTCGCCGGCGATCGCGGGGGTGGAAATGCCGGCCAGGTTAAGCTCCCAGATGCGCTGGCCGGTGACCAGTTCGTAGGCGGCCATGCG
>CAXTOI010000586.1:0-2293 GCA_964245645.1 uncultured Novosphingobium sp.
GCATTGGCGGCGACCGGGATCGCCGCCAATGCCTTGCGCTTGCGCAGATTGTGCCACAACCAGAACGCCAGTGCGGCCGCGGGAAGGAACACGCGCTGCGGCATCGCCGGGATCGCGCCGATCGCCGCCAGGATCATCGCCACCGGCAGGAAGATGCGCGGATCGCCGAACTGCCCGCCGATCTGCCCGGCGAGGTCGCGGGTATCCGCGACGCGGGTGACGATCACCGCCGCCGCGATCGACAGCAGCAGCGCCGGCACTTGCGCGACCAGCGCATCGCCGACCGCCAGCGTGATGTAGCGCTGGGCGGCGTCAGTCGCCGACAGCCCATGGCTGATCATCCCCAGGCAAAATCCGGCGATGATATTGACCCCCAGGATCAGCAGCGCGGCGATCGCATCGCCTTTGACGAATTTGCTGGCGCCATCCATCGAGCCGTAGAAATCGGCCTCGGTCGCCACGTCCCGCCGGCGGGTGCGGGCATCTTCGGCGGTGACCAGCCCGGCGGCAAGATCGGCGTCGATCGCCATCTGCTTGCCGGGCAAGGCGTCGAGCGTGAAGCGCGCCGAGACTTCCGACACACGGCCCGCGCCCTTGGTCACCACCACCAGATTGATGATCATCAGGATCATGAACACGAACAGGCCGACCGCGAAATTGCCGCCGATGAGGAAGGCGCCGAAGCTTTCGATGACATGCCCCGCCGCGCCGCCTCCTTCATGACCATGCATCAGCACGACCCGCGTCGAGGCCACGTTGAGCGACAGCCGCAGCAGCGTCGCGAACAGCAGCACCGAGGGAAACGACGAGAAATCGAGCACCCGCGCCGCATTCATCGCCGCCATCAGCACCGCGACCGACAGCGCGATATTGAGCACGAAGAACACATCGAGCAGCACCGCCGGGATCGGCACGATCATCAGCACGATGATCGTCAGAATGCCCGCCGGCAGCGGCAGCGCGCCGGGGTTGACGGCGGTAAGCAGCTTGTTCACAGACCCGTCATGCTGACGCAAGTCAGCATCCATTCGGCGCCCGGGTTGCTATGTTCGGGACAGTGGCCGGTTGGCGTCGCCCATGGTATCGGCCTCCCCACGGACGGAGCGCCTGATGAGTCCTGACTCTCGTCAGGATGATGTGCCGGTGAGCGCTTTACCCTTTTCACAGCCCGAATGCCTGCATCCGGCCATAGGCGGAGCGGACGAACGCCGGGGCGGCAGTCGTACTTTCAGCAGCCAGTCCGAAGGTGTTGCGCAGGGTGTCGGACATCGAAGCGGTTTCGGATGCGGGTGCATCGGGGGTCGATCGGGCTTCGGTAAATTGCAGCGCGATCGGGCCTGAATCGAGCGGAGTAACCGGCGGCGCGCCGATTCCGCCCAGATCGCCGGTCGTGGCGAATTGGCTCGGATCAGGGTCATTCTGGTCCTGTAGCGCACCGTCCATGCGGGTCTGGATCAGCGCCATGACTGCGCCAACCGAACGCGCACCGCCGGCATCGAAGAACACCGCTGAGTTGGCCGCGGCTGCCTTGGGCAACAGCGCGGCGGCGGATTGCTCAGGGTTGGTGGCGAGCGCGTTGAGGAACCGGGTAGCGCCGGCAGTGCCCAGGAAATGCGCGAGATAGAGTTCGCCGGAGGTTGGCGCTCGGCCCAGCACAGCAGTGAGCGCGGTGGTATTGTCTCCCGCCAGTTCGGCGGCCATCATGGCCGAGGCATTGGGATCATAGCGCAGTGCAAGCATTTGTGCGTGCGAGGCCGGTGAGTTTGCCGAGGTCAGGTCGGTCCCATGGCGGGCGAGCATGCTGCCCCAGGTGCCTTTGGTGAACTGGTAGAGCCCGGCGGCGCTGGACGCGGAGGCGTGGGCTTGCGGGTTCAGGCTTGATTCGAGGCGGGCTTGCGCCAGGAGGTAGTTGAAATCGACGCCGGTGGCCTGCGCTGCACGGGCGATGGCACCGCGTACGCCGGTGGTCGGCGAAGCTGTCGTCGATATGGCTGCGGTGGTAGTGGTATCTGCCTGGCTCAAGCCATGTTCCCGAGAATGATGTCGGGAGTGATTTCAGCAAGCTCCGTGCCAGGCAAGGGATGCATACTCGGCGAAGGCTGCAAGACAAAAAGAACAACAGCCCTTCGACAGGCTCATGACGGCCGGAAGCGGATGCTGTTTGACGATCCAGTTCGGCGATTTAGAACCGTCCCGCTTCAGACGCTGAAGCTCCTCCCCCCGTGCGGGGGAGGTTGGGGGGGGGAGCCGAACGCTGGTGTGGACGCGCGGCTACGCCGCGCTCCCCCACCCA
>CAXTOI010000587.1:0-2287 GCA_964245645.1 uncultured Novosphingobium sp.
AGACCGCGCACGCGTGGGCCGGGGTGCACCAGATCGTCGGGGCCCACGCCGAGGCCGGCCGTCCCGGACTGCCCACGGTTCTCGTCTGCCTGTCCGGGCGCGGGGACAAGGACATGGGCACGGCCGCCGCCTGGTTCGACATCTCCGGCACCGGCCCCGGGCTGTCCGCCGACACCGCGCCGAGCGCCACCGCGCCGTGGCCGAGGCCGAAGCGCGGCAATTGACCGCCCTGCGCGAGGCCAATGCCCAGACCGAGCTGCTGGCGCGCGAACTCAATCACCGGGTGAAGAACCTGTTCACCGTGGTGTTGTCGATCATCACCATTTCAGCGCGCAAGCAGGCGCCGACCGCACAGATCCTCGATGATATCCGCTCGCGCGTGCATGCCTTGTCGCTCGCCCATGCCAGCAGCCAGGGAACCGCGGCGAAGGAAAGCATCCCGCTGGCCGGAGTCATCACCAACATCATGCGGCCCTATGCCGACGGCGATCAACAACGCGTGCGGCTGTCCGGCCCCGAGGTCGATCTGCCGGCGCGGATGATCACCCCGATGGGCATGCTGATCCACGAACTGGCCACCAACGGTTCCAAATACGGAGCGCTGTCGGTAGAGCCGGGCGTGGTCGAGATCAGCTGGGATATCGTCGCTGCGCCGGATGGCGAAAGAAAGCTCGCCCTGAGCTGGATCGAATCAGGCGGCCCTTCGTTGAGCGGCGAGGCATTCGGTCAGGGTCGAGGCGCGGCTGCACCGGCAAGGATCGGTTTCGGCTCCCGCCTGACCGCCATGGCCGCCCAGCAGATGGGCGGTACCTTGCAGCGCAGCTGGCCGGAAACCGGCGCAAGGGTCGATCTGTTATGTCCATTGCCGTGATATTTGCGCTGAATTTAGTAAATCATTTGCAACTTTATGCGAGACGTTGAATTGTAGCCGGGAGGAAGTTCGAAAGTTTCATGATGCATTATCAATCGGCTACTTCAGCTTCGACAGGCAGCGGCTCCGGTTCGAGCCCCAGAGGCCTGAATGCAATGACGTCGGCGAAGGAGCCATTGGGCGAAAAGCTGTTGGGGCTGCAGGTGCTGATCGTGGAGGACGAAGCGCTTGTCGCGATCGACCTCCAATTCGCGTTCGAGGATGCCGGGGCCGAAGTGCTTGGGCCGGCGATGTCGCTCAGCGATGCGCTGGCGGTGGCCGAACAGGCCGCACACATCGATTGCGCTCTGCTCGACGTCGATCTTGCCGGCCACGATGTCTATCCGGTGGCACACGTGCTGCAACGCCGGGGGATTCCGTTCATTTTCCATACTGGCCATGGCTCGCGGCGCAGGCATGCCGAGATGTTTCCCGGTGCGCTGACCTGCCTCAAGCCCACCCTGCCCGAGAAGCTGATCGAGTTGCTCGCCGGCCTGTAGCCCGCGCCACACCGCCTAATAGCACCGCAGATACGCCTTTCGTGACGGCGCGGCGGCGATCGTCCTGCGCGCACCTTCAATCTGCGCGGCTGCGGCCTATATCATGTTTGTTAGAGACGCCTGAGGACCACCCATGACCGTGCAATCCGCCAAGCTGTCCGGGCTCGACCTGCGCACCGAGATCGAGCGGCTGCGCGTGAATCGCAAGGCGGTGATCCTGGCGCATTATTACCAGAAGCCCGAATTGCAGGATCTGGCCGATTTCGTCGGCGACTCGTTGGAACTGAGCCGCAAGGCGGCGGCGACCGATGCCGAGGTGATCGCCTTTTGCGGGGTCAGGTTCATGGCCGAGACCGCCAAGATCCTCAGCCCGGAAAAAATCGTCGTGCTGCCCGACCTGAATGCCGGCTGCAGCCTGGAGGATTCATGCCCGCCGGAAAAATTCGCCGCCTTCCGCGCCGCGCACCCTGACCACATCGCGCTCACCTACATCAATTGCTCGACCGAAGTGAAGGCGCTGTCCGACGTGATCGTCACCAGTTCCAGCGCCGAAACCATCCTGGCCAAAATCGACCCGGCACAGAAGATCATCTTCGGCCCCGATCGGCATCTCGGCGGTTATCTCAACCGCAAGTTCAATCGCGACATGCTGCTGTGGCCCGGCGTCTGCATCGTTCACGAGGCTTTCAGCGAGACCGAACTGCTCAAGCTGAAGGCCAGACATCCGGGGACGCCGGTTGCCGCGCACCCCGAATGCCCGCCCGCGATCGTCGATCATGCCGATTACGTCGGCTCAACCATCGGCATCCTGAATTTCGCCAAGGCGATGACAGGTGACACGCTGATCGTCGCCACCGAGCCGCATATCATCCACCAG
>CAXTOI010000588.1:0-2286 GCA_964245645.1 uncultured Novosphingobium sp.
GTCGTCACCTTCTTGACGATCTGCTGGACGGCCGAGTAGGCGAGGCCCGTGATCAAGGCATAACCCAAGAAGATGTGAATCAGGGCAACGATGACTAGCGCGGTGATACGATTGCCGCTCATCTGTTGATCATTATAAGCCATTCAGCCTCTTAACTCCATCAAAGCCAGGCGGGAATGCGTTCCCAACGCGCCCTGAACCCCGACAATGCCGGATTTCAGAACCAAATTCAACTTTTCCACCCTGCCGGAGTCATCGTGCCCCTGCAGGGCCCCGAAGCCCGGTTGGGCATTGGGCTAAAATTGCACTTTAGCCCCTTTTTTGGGAGCATTAACGGTGAAGCCGACCCCGTGCAACGCCAATCCGCAGCAATATTGCGTTAACCATCGAATCAATCGTGTTAAGCGTTGATTTGTCGTCGTTCGGCAAGCCCGGGCCATGGCACGGCGGTCGAGGTAGCAATTTTCCAGGAGAATCGAGTGATCGTTCCGCGAACGGCCCGCGTCGCCGGGTTCCTGTCGGTTGCCCTGGCGCTCGCGCTTTCGTCGAATCGCCCTGCTATTGCCGATACGGCCGATTCGGCCGTGTCGGGCAACCTGCCGGGTTACGCCGATCTGGTCGATCTGCTGGAGCCGGCGCCGCTGATCCTGGCGGTGCAGGTGCGCAAGGTGGCGCAGGTCGAGCCGGAACGGGCGAGAGACGTGCGCCAGGGCTGGGCGCGCATCTATGTCGAGGCGCAGCCCTTGGTCGCGCTGCGGGGGAAGCTGCCGCCGGTGCCGATGCTGAGCTATCTCGCCGATGTCCCGCTCGATGCGCGGGGCAAGCTGCCGCCGCTGGCCAAGCACAGCGTGCTGCTGGTGGCCAGGCCGGTCGCCGATCATCCCGAGATGCTGCAATTGGTGGCGCCGAATGCGCAATTGCCGTGGGCGTCCGCGCTGGAAACGCAGGTGCGTGCAGTGCTCGCGGCGCTGCAGGCGCCCGATGCGCCCAGCGTCGTCACCAGTGTGCGCGAGGCGATCTATGTGCCGGGCACGCTGGAGGGCGAGGGCGAGACGCAGATCTTTCTGGCAACGGCAAACAGCACGCCCGCCGCCATCACCGTGGTTCATCAGCCCGGCCAGGCGGCGAACTGGAGCGTGTCGTTTTCCGAGGTCGTCGATGCCTCGGGCAAGCCGCCGGCGCATGACACGCTGGCGTGGTACCGGCTGGCCTGCGCTCTCGGCCCCGAGTTGCCCGCGTCGAGCAATGTTTCGCCGACACCGCAGGACCAGGCGCGGGCGGCGGACGATTATCGCCTGGTCATGGCCGACCTGGGGGCGTGCGGGCGAACCAGCCGTTGACGCACGAGCCAATGGTTTGACGAAACGGCGTCATGCGTTAGGGGCGCCTGTCCGCAACCGAAGTCCGCAACCGACGGCTCGTTGCAAGGGGGAATAATGGCTCAACCGTCCGCTTTCGTCAGTCGTCCCGCCAGGTCCGGCGCGGGCGAGCCGCTGCGGATTGCGCTGGCCGGGCTGGGCACGGTGGGTATCGGCGTTCTCCGCCTGATCGAGCGCAACGGCGCGCTGATCGCGCGGCGGGCGGGCCGGCCGATCGCGGTCAGCGTCGTCAGCGCGCGCGATCGCGACAAGGATCGCGGCATCGATCTCGGCCGCCATGGCTGGGAAGACGACATGACCGGCATGGCCGCGCGCGACGATGTCGATGTCGTGGTCGAACTGGTCGGCGGCGCCGACGGCCCGGCGCTGGCGCTCGCTCGCCATGCTTTGCGCGGGGGCAAGGCGCTGGTGACTGCGAACAAGGCGATGATCGCGCATCATGGGCTGGAGCTGGAGGCGCTGGCCGAAGCTTCGGGCGCGCCGCTGCGTTTCGAGGCGGCGGTCGCGGGCGGGGTGCCGGTGATCAAGGGGCTGCGCGAGGGCGCCGCGGCCAATGTCGTCGATCGCGTCTATGGCATTCTCAACGGCACCTGCAATTTCATCCTCTCGACGATGGAGGACACCGGCCGCGACTTCGCCGATGTGCTGGCCGAGGCCCAGGCGCGGGGCTACGCCGAGGCCGATCCGGCCTTCGACATCGAGGGCACCGATACCGCGCATAAGCTGTCGATCCTGTCGGCGCTGGCGTTCGGCACGCGGATCGATTTTGCGACGGTCGAAACCTCAGGGATTGCGCGCATCCTGGCCGCGGACATCGCCCAGGCCGATGCGCTGGGCTTCGTCATCCTCCTGATCGGCATGGCCGAGATCGATCATTGCGGCGGTGGCGTGCAGTCCGGGCTGTTCC
>CAXTOI010000589.1:0-2277 GCA_964245645.1 uncultured Novosphingobium sp.
CCAGGGGTGGGCACTTTTTTCTAAACGCAACATTGCCTGCGATCGAGAAGAAGTGCCCACCCCCAAACCTTCCCGCAAGCGGGCGGGAGAAGACAGTAGCCCCCATCCTTGCGACTTCGGGCATTGCCGATTACAGCGCGCCGCGAAGCTCCCGTCAGGCGAGGTGGGGCAATCCGAGCTGGCGACGATCATGCTGCAATTTTTCCGCAATTTTTTCAGTTCCACGCTCGGCATCGCGGTGACGCTGGGGCTGGTCGGGCTGATCGCGCTGGCCTTTGCGGCGGGCGATGTCGCCAGCAGCGGCAGTTTCGGAGGTGTGGCCGGCGGCGATCGCGCGGCGATGGTCGGCAATCAGCGGATCAGCACCTCGGAGCTGGCCAAGGCGCTGACGCAGAACCTGGACCAGGCACGCCAGCAGGACCCGGCGCTGACGATGAGGGCCTATGTTGCCGGCGGCGGGCTGGATTCTTCGCTCAATCAATTGATCGACCGCACCGCGATCGGTGTCTTCGGCGACAAGCAGGGGATCGTTGCGGGCAAGCGGCTGGTGGACAGTGAGCTTGCCAAGATACCCTCCCTGCAGGGGTGGGATGGCAAGTTCAGCGATGCGACTTATCACGCGATGCTGGCCCAGCGCCAGTTGACCGACGCCGGGGTGCGGACCAGCATCGCGCAAAGCCTGATCGCGCGGCAGGCGCTGCGACCGGCGCAATACGGCGCGGTCATTCCGGCCGGCATCGTGCTGCGCTACGCCCAGGTGCTCAAGGAGCATCGCACCGGCTTGATCGCGCTGTTGCCGGCTGCCGCTTTTGCGCCCGCCAGTGCCCCGTCGGATGCCGCGCTTGCCGATTTCTACGCTGCGCACCGCGCGCTGTTCATACGCCCGGAAACCCGCGTGCTGCGCTATGTCATTTTTGGCAACAACGTCGTCAAATCCGCAGCCGCGCCCACCGATGCCGAAATTGCGGCCAACTACACCGCCAACCAGGCGCAATATGCCGCGTCCGAGAACCGCCAGATCACGCAGCTGGTCGCGCCCACTCAGGCCGCCGCCCAAGCCATTGCCGACGAAGTGCGAAGCGGCAAGGCGCTGGAAGCGGTTGCCACCGGCAAGGGGTTGAGCGCGGCTTCGCTGGGCGTCGTCACCCAATCGGCGCTTGCCGACCAAAGCTCGACCGAAGTTGCCGCCGCCGCGTTCGCCGGCAAACGCGGTGCGCTGGTGGGGCCGGTCAAGGGCCCGCTCGGCTGGCATTTGCTGCGCATCGATACGATTACCGACAAGCCGGCGCGTTCGCTGGCCCAGGCGAAAGCCGAGATCGCCGCGAAGCTGGCCGCCGACAAGCATCGCGCTGCACTGTCCGATATCACCGCCAAGCTGGATGACAGGCTGGGCCAGGGCTATGCATTGACCGATGCAGCCAAGGATCTGGGCCTGCCGCTGCAAAGCACCCCGCCGGTCACTGCCGATGGCCATGTGCCGGGTGCGCCCACGGCAGTACTGCCGAAGGAGTTGGCGACGCTGTTCAAGACGGCGTTCGGCATGGAGCAGACGCACCAGCCGCAGCTCGCCGAGGTCGATCCGGGCAAGACCTATGTGGCTTACGATGTCGATCAGATCACTCCCTCCGCGCCTGCCCCGCTTGACCGGATCAGGCCCGATGTGGCTGCGGCAATAGCGCTGGAGCAGGGTTATACCGGGGCCGCGAATGCCGCGCAGAAGCTGCTGGGAGAGGTGCGCAAGGGCGCTGATCTGGCCACCGCGATGCATGGGCTGGGCGTCAAGCTGGCGCCGCCGTCGCCGGTATCGCTGAGCCGCGAGCAATTGGGCGCGATGGGGCAGAAAACCCCCGCGCCGCTGTCGCTGTTGTTTGCGATGGCGCCGCATACGGTCAAGCTGATCACCGAACCGCACGGTCAAGGCTGGATCGTGGTGCAACTGCAGCAGGTGCAATCCGACCCGGTCTCCCCGACCGATCCGCTGCTGGCTACCGCGACCACCGAGCTGGGCCAGATGACCGGCAATGAATATACCGAGGAAATGGCGCTGGCGATGCGCGCCGAACTGGAGGCGATCGAGGGAGGCGAAGCGCATCTGGCCGAGTTGGCAAGCACGGCGCATGCGGCTGGGCTGGAATATCGCCAATGCGCCGAAGCCTTGTCGGCGCTGCGCATCGCTGCGGCGGCGCGGCTGGACCGAGCGGTAGCTGCCGAACTGGCGCCGCTGAAACTCGATGCGGCGCGGTTTCGCACGCAACTGCTGCGCTTGCCCGAGGAACG
>CAXTOI010000590.1:0-2273 GCA_964245645.1 uncultured Novosphingobium sp.
CGCGCTGCGCGTGCTGCGCGCGGCCAAGGCGCTGGGCTATCAACCCAGTGCCATTGCGTCGGGGCTGACGACCCATCGTTCCAACCTCGTCGCGGTGCTGATCTCGCACCATGTGACGCTCTTTTACCCCGAAGTGCTCGACGAGCTATCCTGCCGGCTGGATGAGCAGAACCTGCGCATGCTGCTGTTTTCGCTGCGCCACGAAAGCGACGTGGACGCAGTGCTCGATCAGGTGTGGCGCCACCGGGTCGATGGGGCCATCGCGGCGGTGCATCTCGATCAGGCCCAGATCGAGACCTTCGCGCGACACCGCGTGCCGATCGTGCTGTACAACCGGCAGAGCGATGAGGGGCTCGTACCCAGCGTGTGCTGCGAATCACGCTACGGCGAAAAATGGATCGTCGATCGCCTGTACGAAGCGGGCGCGCGCAACTTCGGGATCGTCACCGGGCCGCCGGACAGCTTCGTCAGCCGCGAGCGCGTGGCCGGCGCGCAAGATCGCCTGAGCGAGTTGGGCATCGAACCCGCCATCGCCCTGGGTGCGTTCGATCCGGCCAGCGGCGCGGCGGGTTTCCGCCGGTTGATGGATATGAAGGGCGGCGCTCTGGATGCCGTCGTCTGCGTGAACGACCAGATGGCGATCGGCGCGATCGACGAGGCCCGCAGCACCTATGGTCTGGTCGTGCCTCGCGACGTCTCGATCGTCGGCTTCGACGGCACTGCGGCGGGCAGGCTTGGCAGCTACGATGTGACGACGATCCGCCAACCGGTGAAGCGGATGACCGAAGCGGCGGCCGCGATGCTGGTCGAACGCATTGCCGATCCGGACCTTCCGCCCGAGGTTCGCAATTTTGCGGGCAAGCTCATCAATGGCGCGACCGCGAAGCTGGCCGGCGTATGACCGGCCGGCGGAGTTGCATGGCCTTGCAACTATCTGCCATGATGACAGCGGCTGCGGCTAGGTTTTTCGCACCAGGAAGAGCGTAGCACCATCGGCGCTGGCGTAATTGCAATCGATTCCTTCCGGCCAGGTCATGGTGTCACCCTTGCCGAGCGACAGGCTCAACCCGCCAGCGGAAATACGCAGAGCGCCGTCCTGCACGAAAATGACCTCGCCGCCGCCGTCACGCGGCAGGCCGGCCTCGTCCGCTGCGATCACCAGCTGCGACAAGGTGAAACCCTCGGCTGGGGGCAGGAGACCGTCCGCGCCGATGATCAGCGTTTCGCCCGGCTGTGACGCCGCCGCCGCGCGCGCCAGCACTTCGTCCTCGTTCTCGGCGCGCATCACCCGCAGCGCAGCGATCTGCTCACGGTCGGTAACCGGCATCGGCAAAACGCCGGGCGGCGGCAATTGCCCGGCGGCGGTGTCGATCAGCGCGCCATTTTCAAGCAGTTGCAATCCAAAATCCTCGGCCATCTCAAACACGCACGGTGCCCAGGTCACCCGGCCCGGGTCGTCGCCACCGAGCACCGACCACAGGAAGCCGACCTCGCCGCCGACGTTCCGAAAACCACGAAAGGCATGGATCGGGAACGAGACGACATCACCGGGGCGTGCGAAGATTTGCGCATCGTCGCCATGCTCGCCAAAGTCGAACCGCCATTGCCCGGTATGGACGACGAACACCTCGGCGGTGTCATGGCTGTGCTGGGAATTGGTGCATTCGGGCGGCTGGCGCGCACCGCCGATGTTGAAGCCGTGCGGCTCGGCGATGTGAACATGCTGCTCGGGATTTTCGGATACCCCGGGACCAATGATCGTGAAATTTTCCTTGCGTTCGGAGCCTGGCGTCCGCGTGTCGATAAAGGCGTTGAGGCATGGCTTTAGGTCGGCATACCGCACGATGCGCGCCTCCAGCATCTCCTGCGTCCATGTCCACTGTGCCTTGTCCGTCATCATCATCGCCCTCTCGCTGCAAAAGAGCTTGCAGCGGATTGCATCCGCAGTCAATAACTGTTTGCGGCTAGCGGGAGTTGAGCATGGCTGAGGCATATCATTCGCCGGTAACGAGCCGCCACGTCGCGCCTTTGGTTCGGCGGGTGCTCGCTTATCTTGTCGTGTTGCTCGGCTACCTCTTCTATTGTTACAATTTTAATGTCGTGGACTATGTCCGCCCCTATCTGATCGGCAACTACCATTTTTCGCTCAGCGAGACCGCGAACCTTGCGGTCGCGCAGAATGTCGGGATCACGCTGGGGGCGCTGATGTGGGGGGGGTTCGTCGCCTGGGCGGGCCAGCGGCGTGCAATCGGCGCGATTGCGGGGGCGATTGG
>CAXTOI010000591.1:0-2259 GCA_964245645.1 uncultured Novosphingobium sp.
CGAACCCTCGTATTCAGCTTGGGAAGCTGCTGCTCTACCATTGAGCTACACCCGCGATGCGGCGGCGTTTGCCATCAGCGGCGGCATATCGTCAATCTCTTTGCGCGGCGCCGGCGAAAAATCCCTATGGATGGCTGATGATCCGCACACGTTTTGCCCCCAGTCCCAATGGGCTGCTGCATCTTGGCCATGCCTGGTCGGCGATCGTGGCGCATGATCTGGCCCGGGCGGCGGGAGGCGAGTTTCTGCTGCGGATCGAGGATATCGATGCCGCGCGCAGCCGCCCAGGGCTGAGCGGGGAAATATTCGCCGATCTCGACTGGCTCGGGCTGCAGCATGATGGCGTAGCCGTGATCCAGTCCGAGAGAACCCGGCACTATGTCCAGGCCTGCGATACCCTGCGCGCTCAGGGTCTGCTGTATCCCTGTTGCTGCACGCGAAGCGAAATCGCGGCGGCGGCCACGCGGCATGGCCCCGACGGGCCAATCTATCCGGGGACATGCCGGGGCCGGAAGATCGATCCTGCCGGCGCGGCGTGGCGGCTCGATATGACGAAGGCGATCGAAATTGCACAGGTGCAGACGGGAACAGCGTTGATGTGGGACGATACATTGGCCGGGCCGCAGATCGCCACCCCGGAGATATTCGGCGACGTCGTGCTGCTGCGCAAGGAGGGGGCCGCCAGCTATCATCTGGCCGCGACGATTGATGACGCGGCACAAGGCATCACGCTGGTGACGCGCGGCGCCGATCTGTTTGCGGCCTCGCATCTGCACCGGCTGCTGCAGGCGCTGCTGGGGCTGGCGGTGCCGCGCTGGCACCATCATGCGCTGCTGATTGACGCCGACGGGCACAAGCTCGCCAAGCGGCGCGGCTCGCCCGCCCTGGCCGATCGCCGGCACGCGGGGGAGGATGGCCTGGCGCTGGCTGCAGCGTTGCGCGCGGGGCACCTGCCCACTGGTATTTCGCTGGCGAGGGCTTAAAATAGAGTCATGACTTATATCCTCATTCCGATCATCATCGGGCTTGTCGTCATGGTTCTGGTCAGCCTGATCCGCGGCATCGTCGCCTTTTTGCAAAGCACGCGGGAGGATCTTCTGCACGATCCCAGCCTGGGGCCGTCGCCAATGCAGCTGAAGCAGAACAGGATGATGTTTTCGCGGATCAAATATCAGGCGATGGCGATCGTGGCGATCGTGCTCCTGGCGGCGGTCAGCCACCACTAGAGTCTTTTCGAGTAAGACGTCAGTCGGAACGGCTCGAGGGAAACGCCATGGTCAAGCTGAACAAGATCTACACCCGCACCGGCGATGCGGGGACGACCGGGCTGGTCGATGGCGCGCGCGTGTCCAAACACGCGCCGCGCATGGCGGCGATTGGTTCGGTCGATGAAGCGAATTGCGCGATCGGCATGGCGGCGGTGGCGCTGGCGGGCTCGGCGCATGCCGATGCGATCGGGCGCATTCAGAACGACATGTTCGATCTGGGCGCCGATCTCGCTACGCCGGGAGAGGATTTCGTGCCATCGGCGATGGTGCTGCGCGTGGTTCCGCGCCAGGTCGAGTGGCTGGAAGCGGCGATCGATGCGGTGAACGCCGATCTGGCCCCGCTGACCAGCTTCATCCTGCCGGGCGGCAGCGAGGTTGCGGCGCGAGTGCATGTGGCGCGTGCGTCGGTGCGGCGCGCCGAACGCGAGGTCGTGGCGCTGGCGGCTGAGCAGCCGGTCAATCCGGCGGCACTGGCTTATGTCAATCGCTTGTCGGACTATCTGTTCGTGCTGGCGCGGGCGGTGAACGGCAATGGCGCCGATGATGTGTTGTGGGTGCCGGGGGCCAGCAGGACAACCTGATCTTATTTATTCGCGGGCGGGGGTGACGGTGGTGTAACCGCCCATGGCGACGCTCGTCTATTGGCCCGCGTCGCTGCGCTCGTGCCCATCAATCCCGCCACCAGCGATACCGCCGGATCGACGGCTGTGCTGTTCGCACCATCCCCATCATTTGCCGGGATGCTGCAATAGGCAGTCATCAGCACACCGGCGGACCAGCCCAGCGCTCTCCAACGGCTGGCGAATACGGTGGTGATTTTGGGACCGAAGAACATGGTGCCAGCCTGTACCTGCGGGATTGATCGCTACCCCATCTCCTAAACCCGCTCGTCCTGAGCCTGTCGAAGGACTGTTCTTCTTTCTTCCTACAACGTGCAAACCAAAGAAGGAAAAGCAGCCCTTCGACAAGCTGAGGACGGGCGGGTTTAGGA
>CAXTOI010000592.1:0-2253 GCA_964245645.1 uncultured Novosphingobium sp.
GCACCGAGCAGATCGGTAGCCCGCGTGTAAGGCAAGTTCAGGCTTTCGGCGACCGGCGCGCTTGTCAGCTTGCCGCGATGGGTGGCAAGGCCTGCACTTAGCCCCGGGTTGCCGGCAATGGCCGTGAGACCGCCGTTCGCCAAAGCAAGGCCGTAAGGCAGCGTTGCGTTGTTCAGCGCGTGGCTAGACGTCCGGGGAACGCAGCCGGGCATATTGGCGACGCAATAGTGAATGATACCGTCGATCTCATAAGTCGGCGCGGCGTGGGTGGTGGCGTGGCTGGTCTCGAAGCAACCGCCCTGATCGATGGCGACATCGACCAGCACCGTGCGCGGCCGCAACAGGCCCAGCATCGCGCGCGTGATCAGCCGGGGTGCGCTGGCACCGGGGACGAGGACGCTGCCGATGATCACGTCGGCGTGGCGGATTTCCTCCTCGATTGCCGAGATAGTCGAAAAGCGCGTCCGCGCACGGCCCTGAAACAGCTCGTCCAAAGCGCGCAGGCGGGGAAGCGAGCGATCGAGAATGGACACTTCGGCGCCTAGTCCCGCAGCCATCCGCGCCGCATGAGTGCCGACGACACCGCCGCCCAGCACGACGACACGCGCCGCAGGCACGCCCGGAACACCGCCCATCAACAGTCCATTCCCGCCATTGTAGCTGCGCGCCGCAATAGCAGCGGCCTCTATGGCCAGGCGGCCGGCGACTTCGCTCATCGGGGCGAGCAGCGGCAAGCCCTGCCCTTCGGTCACGGTTTCATAGGCGACCGCGGTCACGCCACTCGCCAGCAGCCCCTCGGTCTGTTCCGGATCGGGGGCGAGGTGAAGATAGGTGAAGAGAATCTGGCCTGCGCGCAACTGCAGCCACTCCGAGGGCTGCGGCTCCTTCACCTTCACGATCATCTGTGCCCTGGCGAAGATTTCCTCGCCATCGGCGACGATGGCCGCGCCGGCCTGGATGTAGGATGCGTCATCGGCGCCGATCCCCGCCCCGGCACTGCTCTCGACGATGATCTGGTGGCCGTTGGCAGCGTATTCCCGCACCGCTGCAGGAGTCAGGCCAACCCGGGCCTCCTGCTTCTTGATTTCCTTTGGCACGCCAACCAGCATCAGCTCGACTCCGGGTCCAGATCACGCTGGGATAATGACAGATAGCTTGCGCAAAGTGTGATCAAAATATAGATAAGTTTTGCTTAAATAGCGACATTATGTAAGTGACAATGGAAATCAGCTGACAAAATGATCATGGACAGCTTTGACACCGCGCTCATCGCGCGCCTACTGATCGAGGGTCGGGCGACGCAGGCGGATCTGGGTGAAGCCGTGAATTTATCCGGCCCCGCCGCCGGCCGCCGCTTGCGCCTGCTGGAAGAAAAGGGCCTGATCACCGGATATCAGGCGACCATCGACTTCCAGCGCTTCGGTTTCGGGACGTTGGTCATGGTTCTGATTCAACTGGAACGGCAAAGTCAGCAGGTCCTTGCCGATTTCGAAACGGCGGTAAGCCGGTGCCCGTCGGTCATGGGATGCTACCTGCTGTCGGGTGGAGAAGACTATCTGGTGATCCTGCGGACGCTGGACCTTGCCGATTTCGAACGCGTGCACCGGACCGAATTGTCCGAGTTGCCGGGTGTTGCCCGCATGCGATCGCTGTTCACGCTGCGCGAAGTGGTTTCGCGCCCTGCGCCGCCTGCCCTGCTCGCGTGAGGGCCGGCGGCACAATTATCCCCTGGCCGAGGGGAACGGCACGCATGTCAGTGACGAATGCGCGTGCCGATCGACGCGTCGCTATCCGCACCGCAGCGTGATGCGCGTCAGTTCGGATGGCCGGCCGAGGCGCATGGCGAAGCCCGGCCAGATCCCGGTGCCGTTGTTGACATAAAGCGTCATGCCCAGGACAGCGTACCGGCCCGACACGAAGCCGCCATTCGCGCGGGCGACGAGCCGGTCCAGCCCGCGGATCATGCCGCCATGGGTATGCCCCGACAGCTGGAGCGCGACACCGTGTTCAGCGGCCTGCATCGCCTTGCCGGGCATGTGGTCGAGCAGCAGGATCGGCGCACCCGCCGGAGCGCCGTCCAGCGCCTCGCCCAGATCGGGCGGCGGCTTGTTCATGGCACGTGCCGAGCGATCGGTCACCCCGGCGAGCACCATCGCCTGCCCCCCGCGCGCCAGCACGGCGTGGGCATTGGCCAGGGTCCGCATGCCCAGCGAAGCGAGATGCGCCATCCAGGGATCATAACCGGAGAGATAT
>CAXTOI010000593.1:0-2246 GCA_964245645.1 uncultured Novosphingobium sp.
TGCTTTGGCGTTGGCAGAGCGCTGCCCGGGCAGATGCCCACCCCCGGCCCCTCCCGCAAGCGGGCGGGGAGAAGATTAGCACTTCCTCAAGCTGTCACACATTAAACTTGAAATGCAGCACGTCTCCATCCTGCACCATATACTCCTTCCCCTCCTGCCGCAGTTTCCCTGCATCCCGCGCCCCGCTTTCCCCCTTCAGCGCCACATAGTCGGCATAGGCAATCGTCTCTGCGCGAATGAACCCACGTTGCATGTCGGAGTGGATTTCGCCCGCCGCATCAGGGGCCTTTGCCCCCTGATGCAACGTCCAGGCGCGGGCTTCCTTGGGGCCGACGGTGAAGAAGGTCAGCAGGTGCAGCAATTCATAGCCTGAGCGGATGATGCGGGCGAGGCCGGTTTCGTGCAGGCCCATTTCCTCTAGGAACTGTAGGCGTTCCTCGGGCTCCATTCCGACCAGTTCGGATTCGATCGCTGCCGAGACGATCACCGCCTGCGCGCCTTCCGCCTTGGCCTTGGCGAAGACGCGCTCGGAGAAGGCGTTGCCGGTGGCGGCGGCGTCCTCCTCGACATTGCAGACATAGAGCACCGGCTTGGCGGTAAGCAATTGCGCCTGGTTGAGGACGCGGGCCTCTTCGTCGTCCTTGGGCTGGGTCAGGCGCGCGGGTTTGCCTTCGCGCAGCAATTCCAGCGCCTGGCCGAGCACGGCGGCGGTGATCCTGGCTTCCTTGTCGCCTTGCGTGGCTTTCTTTTGCGCGGCAGGGACACGTTTTTCCAGGCTTTCGAGGTCGGACAGCATCAGTTCTGTCTCGACGGTTTCAGCGTCGGAGATCGGGTCGATCCGGTTGTCGACATGCTGGATATCGACGTTCTCGAAGCAGCGCAGGACGTGGACGATGGCATCGACCTCGCGGATGTTGCCGAGGAACTGGTTGCCCAGGCCTTCGCCCTTAGACGCGCCGCGCACCAGCCCGGCGATATCGACGAAGCCGAGTTGCGTCGGGATGATCTTGGCGCTACCGGCGATCGCGGCCAACTGGTCAAGCCGCGGGTCGGGCACGCCGACCTGGCCGACGTTCGGCTCGATCGTGCAGAAAGGGTAGTTTGCCGCCTGCGCGGCCTGCGTTTCGGTCAGCGCATTGAACAGGGTGGACTTGCCGACATTGGGCAGGCCGACGATGCCGCAACGAAATCCCATTACATCAATCCTTGTTCAGCGATCGGGCATAGACCCGCACGTTCTGCAATTCCCAGCCGAGCCGGTCGTATAGTCCGGCGGCGTCATTACCCTCGCGCACCATCAATTCAACCTTTGGACAGCCGAGATCGGCAAGCCAATGCTCGCAGGCGCTCAGCAGGTCGCGGGCAATGCCCCGCCCGCGCACCTTCGGGGCAACCGCGAGGTAGTAGATCCAGCCGCGGTGGCCGTCGAAACCGGTCATCGCCGTGCCGCAGATCGCGCCCGCGTCTTCGGCCAGCAACACCGTCGAGGTCGATGTGGCCAGCGCCCGGTTGAAATCGGCTAGCGGATCGTTCCACGGACGCGTCAAATTGCAAGCCTGCCATAACGCGATCACCGCGGCGGCATCGTTGGCGCCGCCCAGGCGGATCGTGGTGCTCACGCCAGGCGCAGCGCGACATCGTTCATGAAGCGGACGTTATCGCCTCGGGCCAGCCATTCGGCCTCGGCTGATAGCGCGCCTAGCATGTCCGACAAATCGTCCAACTCCACCTTGGCGAAATTGCCCAGCACATGGCCGAGTACCCGGTCCTTATGCCCCGGATGGCCGATGCCGAGGCGGACGCGGCGGAAGTCGGGGCCGAGATGGCTGTCGATCGAGCGCAGCCCGTTGTGTCCCGCGGTGCCGCCGCCGGTCTTCACCTTGACCTTGAATTCCGCGAGATCGAGTTCGTCGTGAAAGACGGTCAAGGCGGCGGGCTCCAGCTTGTAAAAGCGCATCGCGGCGCCGACCGAGCGGCCGCTCTCGTTCATGAAGGTGGCGGGTTTCAGCAGCAGAATCTTGTCGCCGGCGATGCGGCCTTCGCGCAGGGTGCCCGAGAACTTGCTTTGCGGCGGGCCGAACCGATGCGCCTCGGCAATCGTGTCGAGCGCCATGAAGCCGACATTGTGCCGGTGCATGGCATATTCCGCGCCGGGATTGCCCAGGCCGACCCAGAGTTGCATCGGCTGGCGCCTTGGTTTCCCGGGGGCTCCAAAACCGAAGCCCCCAGGTCGATCGGCATCAGGC
>CAXTOI010000594.1:0-2245 GCA_964245645.1 uncultured Novosphingobium sp.
GCCCAGTGCCGCCCGGTCGATGCCCCATTCGGCAGCGATTCCCGGCGCGGCAAAGCTGATCGACAGCACGTCGAACCCGTCCAGCGCGTTCAAGCCCACGGTGATCGCGATCGCCGCGATCTGCAACCGGCTCATCGGCGCGGCATCGACGATCACGCGCGGGTCTCGGGCAGGCTCGCCGGCACCGTCAGAACATCCCGTTGGCGATTGCTGTCGTCGTCAGCACCGGCTGGATCCCACGCCAATGCTCGACGACGCGGCGCTGGCTGATGCGGAAAATGGCGACCACCGCGCTGCGCCCAGCTTTTCCCTCAGATCGGCCTTGTCATGCACGACCGCCATGTCACCCGGCACGATCACGCGGTTTACAATATAGCGCGCCGGTAGATTGGCGGCGTGGCCGCCCACTGGCGCGAGGCCAAAAACCGTCAATGCCGACGGCCGGCGTACGGCACACGTCACCGCGCCTGGCCCGCCAGTATCGCGCCGAAGCGCGGATGCGCGAAATGCATCGGCACGTCCTGCCGATGCGGCCAGGTCTGCCGCACCTGTGCCTCCGGCAGGATCACGTCCGGCCCCAGCGGGTCCTCAGGATAAAGGACGGCGGCGGGTTGCAGATGCGCGACGGTATGGGCCAGGCCGGTTTCGTAATCGCCCTGCCACTGCATCAGGTAATCCAGCCGCCCGATCTTCCACACCCCGTCTTCGCGGATGTAATCGTTCTCGTAGATGCCGGCTTCCCAGAATTGCTGCGGCATGAAATCCGGCTTGTCGGCCAGCACGCTGTCATGCCAGCCGCCCAGCAGCATGCCGCGAAACCGGCCTTTCGCGCTTTGCCGGTCGGGCGCGACGGTAATGATGTCCTGCATCTGGAAATGGTCGAGCACCAGCCCGTCGATCGGACCGGGCCGGCCCTGCGTGAAGCGCCCGGCGATCCAGTCGCCATCCAGGCGCTTTACTCCGGCATGGCCATGATATTCGCCCGACAGGAATACCACCACGCCATTGCGCGCGAACAGTTCGGCCACATCGTCGGGGCGGTTGAAATCGATGTAATAGCCATAGGCCCAGTGCAGCCGGCGGATCGCGTTGATATCCTCCAGTTCTCCGACCCGCTGCTCCAACGCGTCCAGGCGCGTGCTCATGTCTGCATCAGGCATCGTTCATTCTCCCGTTTGCATCGCTTTATTTGTATGCGAGACTAACGAATAATCGAACGGTGGCGAGAGAAAAATGATGCAGTGGCAAGGCAAGGTCGCGTTCGTCAGTGGCGGCGTTTCGGGGATCGGTTTCGGCATCGCGCACGCCTTTGCCGATGCGGGGATGGACCTTGCGCTGAGCTATCGCGATGAAACGCAGCGCTTGGCGGCGCAGCGATGGTTCGTCGAACAAGGCCGTGCGCTGCCGCTATTCCTGAAGCTCGACGTGACCGATCGCGCACGTTTCTCGGCAGTCGCAGAGGAGATCGACGCGCATTTCGGACGGCTGGACGTGCTGGTCAACAATGCCGGGGTTAGCGTGTTTGGCGCGACCGATGTCGCGACGCATGGTGATTTCGACTGGATCATGGGCGTCAATTTCGGCGGTGTCGTGAACGGGCTGGTCGCGCTGCTGCCGCTGATCAAGCGGGGCGGGCCCGGCGGGCATGTCGTCAACGTCGCTTCGATGGCGGCCTATCTTCCCGGCCCCCAGGCGGGTATCTACACCGCCAGCAAGTTTGCGGTGCGCGGGTTGACCGAATCGCTGCGCTACAATCTGCGGCCGCACGGTATCGGGTGCTCGCTGATGTGCCCCGGCCTTACCCGCACCAACGCGTGGGACAGCGCGCTGAAGCGCCCGGCAGACTTTGCCGCCTCAGGCTTCGGCCCGGTCGACCGCGCGGAACTGCAAAATTTCGGCACCGCCTTCGATGCGGGCATGGACCCGCTTGAAGTGGGCCGGAAAACGCTGGTGGGGATGACGCGCAACGACGCGGTGATCTTTACGCACCCCGAATTCGCGGACGACTTCCGTGAAATATACGAAGCGAGCCTCGCCGCCCTGCCGGACGAACCAGTACCGCCAGCGCGACAGGCCATCGAGCGGCTGCGCCGCGCCGCCGCCCGCGCCGCGCTGGATGGCCGGGAGATCAGCCTCGCCGATCTGACATAATACCATCGGCCCCGGTGTTCGCCCGGGGGCAAATGGGTGACGCGGGGGCGCCGCGCGGGGACCAGCTATCCTGGGCCGCCGACCCCGGCCCGCA
>CAXTOI010000595.1:0-2232 GCA_964245645.1 uncultured Novosphingobium sp.
AACCGGCCGTGCGCATCCAGCTCGATCCGCGCAAGATCGCGGCGCGGGGCTTGCAATATGATACGGTCCGCGCCGCGATCGTCGCGCAGACCACTAACCAACCCAAGGGCGCGATCTCCGGCCCCCGGCAGGGCCTGACCGTTTACGCGAACGACCAGATCCTCGATCCCGCCGGCTGGAAGGATCTGGTGATCGGCTACAGCAACGGCGCGCCGATCAGGATTTCGGATATCGGGCAGGCCATTCCCGGCTCGGAGAACAACCAGATCGGCGCCTGGGCCTACCCGGGCAAAGCCAATGACGATCCCGCCTTCAAGCCGGGTCAAAGCATCCTGCTGGTCATCTTCAAGCAGCCCGGCGCCAATGTCATCCAGACGGTGGATGCGATCCGCGCCGCATTGCCGCAGATGGAGAAGAACATCCCGCCCGGAATCCACGTCCATGTGCTGCGCGACGGCACCCAGACGATTCATGCGGCGGTGTCCGATGTCGAGAAAACGCTGCTGATCACCGTCGTGCTGGTGGTGGCAGTGATCTTCATCTTCCTGCTCGATCTGCGCGCGACGCTGATCCCCAGCGCGGTGATCCCCCTGGCGCTGCTGGGCGCGGCGGCGCTGTTGTTCGTGCTGAGCGATACGCTCGACAATCTGTCGCTGATGGCGCTCAGTATCGCCATCGGTTTCGTCGTCGATGATGCCATCGTCATGGTCGAGGTAATCTGGAAACATATCGAGGCGGGTGTAAAGCCGCTCGATGCAGCGCTGGCCGGCGCAGGCGAGGTCGGCTTCACCATCCTGGCCATCTCGATCTCGCTGATTGCGGTGTTCACCCCGCTGATGTTCATGGGCGGCGTCGTCGGGCTGCTGATGCGCGAATTCGCGTTGACGCTGAGCTTTGCCGTGGTGGTGTCGATGATGCTGACGCTGACCTTCACGCCGATGCTGTGCGCGCTGTTCCTGAAGCAGCCCAAACCGCCGAGCCATCGCATCACCAAAGCCTTCGAGCATGGCTTCCGCTGGCTCGACCGGAAGTACGAGAACGGTCTTGCTTTCGTCATGCAGCACCGCCTGGCGACCTTGATCGTCTTCGCGCTGTCGCTGCTGGCGGCTGTGCTGCTCTATGCGACATCGAATACCGGCTTTTTCCCGCAAGAGGATACCAGCCTGCTGGGCGGGGTGATGATCACCTCGCAGGACGCCTCGATCACCAGCACCGAAGACAAGATCGCCGAGGTCGGGCGCGTGATCGGCAATGATCCCGGCGTGGCGGGCGTCGGCATGTTCGTCGGCCAGAATAGCGCCAACCAGGCCAATATGTTTATCGCGCTCAAGCCCAAGGACAGCGGCCGCAACGCGTCCGCCGATGCGATCATTGCCCGCCTGCGACCCAAGCTGGGCCAGCTGGTTGGCGTGCAGACCATCCTGCAGTCGCGCCAGGACATCAATGTCGGCGGCCGCGGCGGCCAGGCGCAGTATCAATACACGCTGTCCGATGCCAATCTGGATGAACTCAACAGCTGGGCGCCGAAGCTTCTGGCGGCGATGCAGAAACTGCCCGAACTCAAGGATGTCAGCTCGGACCAGCAATCGAAGGGCGGCTCGCTCAACCTCACCATCGATCGCAACGCCGCCGCGCGCTTTGGCATCACCCCCGCCGCGATCGACAGCGCCATTTACGAGATGATCGGCCAGGACGAGGTGGCGCAGTATTTCACGCAGCAGAACAGCTATCACATCGTCCTCGAAGCGCCGCCCGAACTGCAGGGTTCGCCCGACATATTGAATGCGATCTACCTGCTCTCGCCGATCACCGGGAAGACCGTGCCGCTGTCGCTGTTCGTCAAGGCCCGGATCGGCACCAGCCTGCTGACGGTGAATCACCAGGGCGAATATCCGGCGGCGACGCTGTCGTTCAACCTGGCCCCCGGCGTGGCGCTGAGCCAGGCGACCAAGGCGGTCCAGAAGCTGCAGGAGCAGCTCGGCGCACCGCAAACGCTCAGCGGCGCGTTCCAGGGCAATGCCCAGGCGTTTCAGCAATCGCTGTCTTCGGAACCGGTGCTGATCGCGGCGGCGCTGATCGCGGTCTATGTGATCCTGGGGGTGCTCTATGAAAGTTTCATCCACCCGCTGACCATCCTCTCGACGCTGCCATCGGCGGGAGTCGGCGCGCTGCTGGCGCTGCGCCTCGCGGGTCAGGACCTCAATGTGATCGGCATCATCGCGATCATCCTGC
>CAXTOI010000596.1:0-395 GCA_964245645.1 uncultured Novosphingobium sp.
GGTTCGTACCACCCTCAGTTCACCCGGTGGTACAACGGAACTGCTCGATTACCGCCTGCGTCAGGACGTTGGGACGTGGAAGATCATCGATGTCTATTACCGCAACGCTATCAGCCAGCTCGCCACCCGCCGGTCCGATTTCGCCACGGTCGTCGCTAAAGGCGGCGCGCCGGCGCTGATCGCGCATCTGGGCCGACTGGCGACGAATCCCTGAGGATGCGCGACGGCAGCGGCTGGGCGACCTACTCCGCCGCTTGCAGCGCCTTCTTGCCGCGAGGCGCGGGTTTGGGCTCTTTTGCCGTTTTGATCAGCTCGTGCACGCCCGCGGATACCGCGACTTCGCCCAGTTCGAACAGCCTGACGTGGTTGGCCTCGATCGCGCTCAGATCATAGCA
>CAXTOI010000596.1:411-1947 GCA_964245645.1 uncultured Novosphingobium sp.
CCATTACCCCATGTGCCTCGCGCATGCCCTTTGCCGAAAGATCGCCTTGCGCATGGATGGCTTCCAGCCGCGCGCCGTTGCCGAGGTGGAACCGCCCGACCGGGTCCTGCACCTGGCCCCGGCGATCGCGCGCGGTGGTGATGAATTGAGCGGCCAATCGGCGCAGATCATCGCCTTGCGGCACGCCTTCATCGCCGTGCTCCTTGCCCAGCCATTTGGCGAAGCCGGGCATGGGGGAAAGCGTGGCGAACTGCTGCAGTAGCGGCAGTTCTTCCTTGAGCAGCCCGACGACTTGCTTGATCAGGAAATTGCCGAAAGGAATGCCGCGCAATCCATCCTGGCAGTTCGAGATGGAATAGAAAATCGCGCATTTGGCCTTGTGTGGATCGACCGGGGCGCGGTCGGTCGCAATGATCTGGGCGATAGCCGAGGGGATGGTGTTGGTCAGCGCCACTTCGACGAAGATCAACGGGTCGTCGGCCATTTGCGGATGGAAAAAGCCATAGCAGCAGCGATCGCTGGGCTCGACCCGGCGGCGTAGGTCGTCCCAGTCGGCGATCGAGTGAACCGCCTCATAGCGGATGATGCGTTCCAGCACCGAAGCGGGCGAATTCCAGTCGATGTGGCGCAATTCCAGGAACCCGGCGTTGAACCAGGCCGTAAAGGCATCCTGGAATTCGCGATCGAGATCGCGCAAGCCGGCGCTCATTTCGGGCGCGTCCAGCAAATCCTTGCGCATCGCGATCAGCCTGCGTGTCCCGCCCGGAGCGAGATTGAGCACCCGAATCAACCGCGCGCACGGCGATTCGCTTGCCTCGTTCAACAGCACGGCCGCCTTGTCGTCGCGATCGCGGGTCCACGCCTGTACCGCCGCGTCGATCGCGTCCGGATTGCGCGGATTTTGGGCATGAAGCTGCGCCAGGAAGACGTGGCGTGCGGCCATGTCGCTCGCTTCGTAGCGATCGAAGAACGCCGACGCCAGGGCCGCGCCCGAGGCGCGTCCACGTAGCGACAACAGCGCCGAAGCGTAATCGAGCAGACTGTCGCTGGAGGCAGGCTTGCCGCCGCCCCGGATGCGATCGACCAGCTTGCCGATTCCGGCACCCCACATCGTTTCGAACGAAGCGCGAACCCCGCGGCCGGCGACCGATCGCAACGAGGGGCGTGGTTGTGGTTTCGCCATCACGGGCTCCGTGCTGTGTTCGAGGCGCTATAGATTGTCATCGCACTAAACCGCGATTGCAAACCAATTGTGACAAGGGCGCCTATTCCATACCGCACAGACTTTCAAAATCGCTCTCTGGCAAGCTTTGAGTCAGCCTCTCACGCGGGCTGCGTCCGGCCCAGCCACGCCCGCGCTTCGTCACAATCCCGCGCCATTTGGGCGGTTAGGGCGTCCAGCGACGCGAACTTGGCCTCCCCGCGCAGGAAATGGTGAAAAGACACATCGATTTCCCGCCCATACAGATCGCTGGCGAAATCGAAGAAGTAAGGCTCGAGCAACTCCTTGGGCGGATCGAAGCTCGGGCGAATGCC
>CAXTOI010000596.1:1957-2228 GCA_964245645.1 uncultured Novosphingobium sp.
GACCGGCGCGTTCCTGCCCGCCGAGCAGCCGCGCCGAGACCGCGTAGATGCCGTAAAGCGGGCGCAGATAATGGCCAGCATCGATGTTGGCGGTGGGATAGCCGATGCTGCGCCCACGTTTGTCGCCGTGCTGGACGACGCCGCGCATGGTGAACGGGCGGGTGAGCAACGCCGCGGCGGTTTCGCAATCGCCCGCCTGCAACGCGGTGCGGATGCGGCTGGACGAAATCGGGCCCTGCGCGTCATACACAGCGGGCGGTGCCCGCTGTGT
>CAXTOI010000597.1:0-696 GCA_964245645.1 uncultured Novosphingobium sp.
CCCGCAGCGTCTCCGGCTTCATGGTGATCGAGTAGCCGGGCGCCGTCGGCGGCAACCAGCGCTTCGCGATCGAGGGTGGTGAGCGTGGCGTCGGCCAGCGTGGCATAGGCGTCGGCGATATCGACGAGGGTGGCGCGCCCAGCGCCGTAGCTCGCCGTCTCCAGCTTCACCCGCTGCTCGGCCAGTGGTTGCAGCGTGCCTCGCGCCCGCATCCATTGCTCATGGTGCATGACATGATCGGCCAGATCGGCATCAAGGTCGGCGGCCAACGCGCGCCGGGCTGCCTCGCGCTCGGCCAGCACCCGCGCCGCATTCGCTTCTGCCGCGCCGATTTCGGCATTCTGGCGATGCCGGGTGAACATCGGCAACCCGATCGTGACGCCGGCGGAGACATAATCGCCGAAACGGGGATCGCGGCGCTGATAGGCGACATTCACCCCGAAGTTGGACCGTCGGCCGGCGTCGGCCACCTGGACATCGGCATCCGCCTGCCCGGTCTGAGCGTCGATCATGCGGATGGTGGGGTGGCGATCGAGGCGCGCGCGCAGATCAGCGGCGTCGATCGCGAAATCAGGCACTGGCCCGGCGATCTCCGGGGCGGAATCACCGGTCCAGCGGGTCAGCGTCGCGCGCGCCCGCGCCAGGTTCGAGATCAGTTCGGTGCGGCGATCCTCCAGCGTGGCGACCGCCTGCTGG
>CAXTOI010000597.1:706-2227 GCA_964245645.1 uncultured Novosphingobium sp.
GCGTCTGTGCCGGCCGCGCATTGCCCGAAGCGACTGCGTTGGGCGTCGTACCGACCACACGCTCAAGGCGAGACAGGACTTCGTCGAGCGCCGCGAGCCTGCGCGTCGCAAAGGCAAGGTTGATCCAGGCAAGCGCCGCGCTTACCTGAACCGTACGCGCCTCGACCGCCGTGTCCGCCTCGGCTGCCGCGATGTCGCTATCCGCGCGTGCCTGCTTGGCGTGGCGCTTGGCAAGATTGGGAATGTCCTGGGAAACCCCCACCCGCACCATGGTGAAGTTGTCCTGTCCGGGGTTGAACGCCAGCGGGCCTGAAATGGGAAAGCTGTCGATACCGACCGCCAGTGTCGGATCGGGAAGCGCGCCGGCCGCGTCGCGTGCGGACCGTGCGGCATCGACGCCGAGCCTCTTTGCGCGGATCGAGGGCGCATCATGTTGCGCCCGGCTGAGCGCGGCCTCGAAGGTCAGCGGTTCGGCAAGGGCGACGCCGGGGATCAGCGCAAGCAGGGGTGCGCAAAGAAACAATCGCATGGGAATCTCCTGATCGAATGACCAGGCCGGCGCGGATCAGTATGATGGGGGCAAAGCGATGCCGGCGGAGCAAGGGCTATACCCC
Source organism: uncultured Novosphingobium sp. (assembly GCA_964245645.1). Lineage (GTDB taxonomy): Bacteria > Pseudomonadota > Alphaproteobacteria > Sphingomonadales > Sphingomonadaceae > Novosphingobium. Next base: position 1,321 of record CAXTOI010000597.1, read on the forward strand.
GCCGGCATCTCAGGCCTGACGATCAAGATAAACCGGACCAGCCAGGACCTGATCCTAGCTGGCCGACGCGCCAGAGCCCGCCATCGCGCCATGCATGGTCTTCATGCAATTGGTCGCGTCAGTGGTACCCATCTTCATCATGCCGCAGTCGCAGCTTGCCACTTGCGAGGCATCCGGCACCCAGACCCTCGTTGGGTCCCGTAGCGGCGCACGGGGGCCGTGTTGGGGCGCTTGTTGCCATTCGTAGTGGCCTTGGCCGGGACTGGTGGCATCGCCTTGTGCAAAGGCGGGCGCGATCGTGAACGCGGAGATGGTGGCCGCTGCTATAGCAGCGACGATTTTGAACGTCTTCATGACATAAATCCTTTAGCAAAATAATCGTGGTGGCCAAAGGTCAGACAAGATTTCCGGCGCACAAATGACGCACGAAACCTGTCAGCCTTGCAGCCGGTTTCGATCAGCCAAGGAGAGTCGGTGGTTCCGGTTCGGGGGTAAGCTCACTGCCGCGCAGGACAGTGGCACTGGGCCAGAAGGCCGCAACTTTGATCGGCGCGAACGACGGGGGCATTGACGGTGCATCGCCCAGGACGATCGGCACGACACAGCCCATCGCAGCGATGCAATCCAGCGTCATGCCCTTGCAGGGCTTCTGTGCCGGCTGCTGCGGCTGCTGCGCCATCATCTTCATGCAATCGGCGGTCATGCCCGACATCGCAATCGACGCCGGCTTTGCCGGGGAACTCGCTGCAGAGGCCGCCACCTGGCCGAGCAGACCGAGCATGGCTCCCAGCAAAAGCAAAAGATGAAGGGTACGTTTCACTGGGCTGTGGCTAGGCGGTTTGGAGGAGCTAAGCAATATCTTTACTTAAGCGCTTGTTCTTTGCCGCCACTTTCCATTTCGGGATCA
>CAXTOI010000598.1:0-2226 GCA_964245645.1 uncultured Novosphingobium sp.
CTGGGGCGGGTTGAAATCACCGTCTATGGCGATAGCTGCGCCACCGTCGATGCCGAGTTCTTCCGCGACAACAGCCCCCGCCGCGGTCGCCAGAGCCAGACCTGGGTGAAATTCGCAAGTGGCTGGAAAGTCGTCTCGGCCCATGTCAGCCTCGAAGGCGACAGCCATTGACCCCGGCCGACGCCAATGCGCTCAGCGAGTCGGCCTTTGTCGCCCGTTACGGCGCGCTGTTCGATCATTCGCCCTGGGTCGTGGAACGCGCCGCCCGCAAACGCCCGTTCGACGATGTCTACACAGGTGTGATGGCGGTGGTTCATGCCGCCAGCGTCGATGACCAACTCGCGCTGATCCGCGCGCATCCCGAACTCGCCGGCAAGGCAGCGATCGACCACAGCCTGACCGAGGCCTCCACCGCCGAACAGGCCTCGGCCGGGCTGGACCGCCTGACCCCGGCAGAATTCGCGCGGTTTCAGTCGCTCAACGCCGCTTATACCGCGCGGTTCGACTTTCCCTTCATCATCTGCGTGCGGCTGACCGACAAGCCCGGCATCCTCGCCGCGATGGAGCGCCGCCTGGGCCACACCAGGGAGGCCGAAATCGCCACCGCCATCACCCAGATCGGCGAGATCGTGCGGCTGCGGCTGGCTGAGATCGAAGGAGGCCAATGATGTTCGACTGGGCAGAATGGCTGAACTTAGGGCTGCGCTGGCTGCATCTGACCGCGGGCATCGCCTGGATCGGTTCTTCCTTCTACTTCGTCTGGCTCGACAACCATCTGGTGCCCCCCGCCAGTGGAGAAGCGTCCGGCGAGGTCTGGGCGGTCCACGGCGGCGGGTTCTATCACAAGCAGAAATATGCGGTGGCGCCCGCGCATATGCCCGATGACCTCCATTGGTTCAAATGGGAAGCTTATTGGACCTGGATCAGCGGGTTTTCGCTGCTGGTGCTGGTCTATTACGTCGGCGCCTCCAGCTTCCTGGTCGATCCGGCCAAGCCGTTGCTGAGCGTGCCCGAAGCGATCGCAACCGGGCTGGGCGCGCTGGTGGCCGGCTGGCTGGTATACGATGGCTTGTGCCGCTCGCCGCTCGCCCACAGCGATCTGCTGCTCGGCGTGGTGTGGTTCGTCTGCCTGGTCGGCGCGGCGTGGGGGCTTGAACAGGTGTTCGCGTCGCGTGCCGCTTATCTGCACATCGGCGCGATGATCGGCACGGTGATGGTCGGCAACGTGTTCTTCGTGATCATCCCCAACCAGCGCAAGGTGGTCGCCGCGCTGCTGGCGGGGCAACAGCCCGATCCGGCGCTGGGCAAGACGGCGAAGCAGCGCTCGCTGCACAATAATTACATGACGCTGCCGGTGCTGTTCATCATGCTCAGCCACCATTATCCAATGACTTATGGGGCGCAGCGGCCGTGGCTGGTGCTGGCGCTGCTCGGCGCGACCGGGATCGCGGTGCGGCATGTCTTCAACCTGCGCCACGCCAAGCGCGACACGCAAGGGGCGATGGCGGTCGCGGTGCTGCTGGCGGTAAGCAGCGTCAGCTATGTGACGTTCGAAAAGGGCCTGCCAGAATCAGCGGAGGCCGACACCGGCACGGCCGAACCGGCGGTCGGGTGGGCCGAAGTGCAGCCCTTGTTCAATCGGCATTGCATCGCCTGCCATAGCCCCCATCCCACCAATCCCGCCTTCAGCGCGCCGCCGCTTGGGGTGATGCTCGACAGCTACGAGCATGCGAAGACCTTCGCCCCCCGCGTCAAACAGGTCGCGGTCGATGCCCAGATCATGCCGCTGGGCAACACCACCGGCATGACTCCGGCGGAGCGCGTGAAACTGGGTCAATGGATCGCGCAAGGGATGCAGAAATGACTTCGCTGTCCACGCATGTGCTGGACACTGCCGGCGGCAAGCCGGCGGCCGGCGTCGCGTTGACGCTGTCGCAGGCCGATGGGGCCGAGTTGTTCAGCGGCCACACCAACGACGATGGCCGTTGCCCCGGCCTGCCCGCGCTGGCGCCCGGGCGCTATCGGCTGGCCTTCGCCGTCGCGGATTACTTCCGCAACGCGGGTGTAGTGCTGGCCGACCCGCCGTTCCTCGATGTCATCGCCATCGACTTCGGCGTCGCATCGGACGGGGGCCACTACCACGTCCCGCTGCTGGTCGCGCCCTATGGCTATTCGACGTATCGTGGGAGCTAGCGTCATTCCGGTTCGTGTAGAACGGGCTTTTAC
>CAXTOI010000599.1:0-2224 GCA_964245645.1 uncultured Novosphingobium sp.
ATCCCACGGTGCACCCACAGTCGGTCGATGCGCTGTTCGCAGCGGCGGCTTCGCGGCAGATGCGGATCATCGGCGGCAAGGTGCTGATGGACCTCGGCCCGAACGGTTTGAACGATACGGTGGCAAGCGGGCGCAGCGAGACCGAGGCGTTGATCCGGCGTTGGGCGGGCCATGGCCGGCTGGGCTATGCCATCACGCCGCGGTTCGCGCTGGCCTGCTCGGACGCGCAGATGCAGCAGGCGGGCGAGATCCTCGCCGCGCATCCCGAGGTGCTGCTGCATACCCATCTGGCCGAAAACCGCCACGAATGCGCCGCCGTCGCGCAACGATTTCCCGGCGCGATCGACTATCTGGATGTCTATGACGGCTTCGGGCTGGTCGGCGCGCGCTCGGTATTTGCGCATGGCGTTCACTTGTCCGATCGAGCCTGCGCGCGGCTGGCGCAGGCGGGGGCAGGGATCGCAGTCTGCCCCAGTTCCAATCTGTTCCTGGGCTCGGGGTTCTTTGATTTCGGGCAGGCCGATACGCATCGGGTGCGGCTGGGGCTGGGCACCGACATCGGCGCGGGCACGTCATTTTCGCTGATGCATACCGCCGGGCTGGCTTACCAGACGGCGCTGGCGCGCGAGGAACCGCTCGATCCCTTCCGCGCGTTGTATCTGGCCACCGCCGGCAGTGCCGATCTGTTGCATATCGCTGATCGGGTAGGGGCGCTGGCCGTCGGACAAGAGGCGGATTTCGTCGTGCTTGATGCTCAGGCCACGCCGTTGCTCGCCCGCCGCACCATCGGCGCCACGCTGGCCGAGCGCGTGTTCGCGATGCAGATCCTGGGCGACGACCGGTTGGTCTGGCGCACCTATATCCTGGGCGAGTGCACATGGGATCGTGCGTGTTGAATGTTTTACCCGTCTACCCGGAGCTTGTCGAAGGGCTGCCTTTCTGTTCAAGCTCACAAGGAAGAAGGACAGTGCTTCGACAAGCTCAGCATGGACGGAATGATGGGTGAGTGCGTGTTTTCGTTGTCGAAGGAGTTAGCATGTCGCGCATCTTGATCATGGCCTTACATCTTGCGATGCTGTGCGGTCTGTTCGGCACTCGAACGGCGCAGGCGGAGACTTCCCCGATTGTCGGCAAGGTAATCATCGACGATGATGGCTTCGGCCTGATGCAGGTGATGCTGCTCAAGTCCCCGGGCGTCGAAGTGCTCGGCCTGACCACTGTCAGCGGCGACAGCTGGGCAAACCGGGTGACCGCGCAAGCATTGCGCGGGGTCGAGCTGGTCGGACGGGCGGATGTCCCGGTCGTGCCCGGCGCGACCTATCCGCTGCTCAACAGCGAAGCCCAGACCGCCAGATGGGAAGCGCTGTACGGCAAGCTCACCTGGAAAGGCGCCTGGATGCAGCACTGGGTGGAACCCACCCGGCAAGGCACGCCGGATTACCACGGCCCGGACGATCCGGTCGATCTGCCCTATGGCAATGCCACGAAGCGCCCGGCCGATGAAATCGCCGCCAATTTCCTGATCCGCATGGTCCATAAATACCCCGGCCAGATCACCATCGTCGCCTGCGGACCGATGACCAATCTGGCGCTGGCGCAGCGGCTCGATCCTGCCTTTGCCGGCCTGGCCAGACAGCTGGTCTACATGGGCGGCAGCCTGAACCCGCGCCAGATGCTGGACAATGGTTCGGCAGCCGAGTTCGCGCGCGAATTCCTCAACACCCCGCGACGTGAATTCAACATCCGCTTCGATCCCGAAGCCGCCAGCATCGTCTCGCGCAGCCCGTGGCGCCACATCACCGTCGTGCCCGTCGATCCCTCGACCGCGACGCAGCTAACTCCCGACCTGCTGCACCGCCTGACCGCAGCCGCCAGCCCCGGCGTTGCGCGGTTGATCGGCACCCTGGCGCCGGGCTTTCCGATGTGGGACGAAATTGCCGCCGCCGTGCTGCTCGACCCGACCTTGGTCACGCACAGCGATAGCCTGTTCGTCGATTACGATACCCAGTTCGGGCCCGGTTATGGCGATCTGCTGTCCTGGCAGGCGGAGTACCGCCCCGGGCTCGGCGAGCAACCGGCGATGGTGGTGCGCGCCATCAATGTACCCCGCTTCGAAGCGCTGCTCGTCGGTTCGATAAGTAACGGCGGCAGGCCATCACCCTAAGGAACCTCTGATCAAGTCGGAGCTTCACCAAGATAATACCCCCGTCGGCCCGGGCTTGAC
>CAXTOI010000600.1:0-2206 GCA_964245645.1 uncultured Novosphingobium sp.
AAGATACGTTTCGCCTTGCCCGGTCCGGCATCGCGGCCGAACAGGAAGGAAGCGGCGCCCTGCGCGTCGATGTCCCAGAGCAGCGTGCGGCGGGCCGATGCCCCGGCCGAGCACCAGGCGAGGTTGACCGCTGCCGTCGATTTGCCGACGCCGCCTTTCATGCTGTAGACGGCGATGATCTTCGCCATATCGGGCCTCTTATGAACCCGTGAAATTCGCTGGACGGCGCTCGAAGACCGCGGCCACGCCTTCGGCAAAATCGGCGGTGCCGCGCAGTTCGCTCTGGCGGGCGTGCTCATGCGCCATCGCCTTGGTCACCTCGTCGGCCAGCCCGGCGAGCCAGGTGCGACGCACCGCCAGCACGGCCAATGGGCCGTTGGCGGCAATTTCGCCCGCCATGCGATGAGCCTCTTCGACGACCGTATCGTGGTCCGCGAGCCGGTCTACCAGTCCCCAGGCCAGTGCCACCTCGGGCTTGATCCGTTCGGACGACAGCATCATCCAGCCCGCACGTTGCGCGCCCAATAATCGCGGCAAGGTGTGCGTCAGGCCAAAGCCGGGGTGAAATCCGAGGGCGGTAAAGTTCGCCGCCAATCGCGCACCCGGTCCGGCTACGCGAAAATCCGCAGCCAACGCCAGCCCCAGCCCGGCGCCGATCGCCGCGCCATGGACTGCGGCCACCATCGGTTTCGTCCGGCGAAAGATGCGCTGCGCCTGGGCATACAGCGCGCCCACGGTGTCCATAATGTTGGCCCCGGTCATCGCCTGATCACCGGCAAGATCAGCCCCGGCGCAAAACGCCTGTCCGTCCGATGCCAGCACGCTGCAGCGGATCAGGGGATCGGCATCGATGGCATCGAGCGCGTCGGCGATCCGCGCGAGCAGTTCCGCGGAGGCGAAATTAAGCTGCGGCCGCGCGAAACGGAGTTCGGCGATGTGCCCGAAACGGCGCGTAGTGACGGTGATCGACATGTACCACGCGTTGCCCGTCATTTACGATCGTAGCAAGCACCGCGCGAGGCGCGCATGCGACATTAACAGCGCCAGGCGGCTGAATTTTCCATCGAGAGCCTGTGGAATCTACCAAGTCGCGATTTAAGCGCCCTTGGTCAAGCTCACCGCGATCTGCTATTATACCATCGGCTCCGGTCTTTGACCGGTGTTGATGGTGACGCTCAAGCGCCGCGCGGGCTAATACCAGTGGCCGATGAGTCATTCTCTTCGCCCCACTGGTATTATACTATCGGCCCTCAGCTTTGACCGTCCTCAAAGAGGTAGCGGAAGGAAAAGGTGCGCGGGCTTTTTGCACTACCCAAAGTGTGGGGGTCGTATAATCGCATGGGCGTCAATGACCTATTTGGATACAAATCTTCTTTCTGCAATTGGCTGATTGCAGATGGTTTGGAGATGGAGCGCTTTGGGCTTTGGTCGCGCCGGTGAATGTCGTGTGTCGGGTACAGGGTCGTTATACGCGGTCGGGAAGTGCCGCCGCAGGATAGTTGGCGTGGGCCAGGATCTTCCAATGTTTGGGACGCACTTTGCCGCTGAGGCTGCAAGTGCAACTCCCTTAGCGGAATGATCCTGTCCGCGTCCCGACAGGGACGGCTCGGCGCGCCCGTCGCGTGGGCGCAAACCTGGGAAAGTCAACTTGGCTGGGGTGCTCCTTTGCAGGTTGTTGCCGGTGTAGGCCTGGCCCGTCAGGCGGCAGCAGTGATCACGCGATCGAAGCATTCGCCGGTCTTGAGCATGGCATGCATGATCACGGCAAGTTTGCGTGCAACCGCGACAGCGGCGCGTTTGAAGCCGACCCTTTTCCTCAGCTTCAGGCCCCAATCGCGCAGTGCACTGTCGGCACTGACGCGCGTCAGGATTACGGTCGCCGCCTCGTACAAAAGCCCGCGCAACTGGTTGTCGCCTCGCCTCGAGATATGGCCGTCGTAATCAACTTCGCCCGACTGGTAGCGCCGCGGCGTCAAGCCGATCCAGGCCCCCACGCTGCGCGAGTTCTTGAAGTTTCCGGGTTCCTCGACTGCGGCCACGAACGAAGAGGCCGTCACCGCGCCGACACCTGGAATCGTGCACAGCAGTTGGCATTGCTCGCTCACCCGCGCTGCTGCGACAAGCTGCCGGTCCAGTTTGGCCGCCTTGTTTAGGGGCAAAAAGCCCCCAAAGTCTTATCTCTCACCCTTTTCTCTCCACCAAACAG
>CAXTOI010000601.1:0-2197 GCA_964245645.1 uncultured Novosphingobium sp.
GTTCACCATCAGCGTCGGCGTGGAATCGACTCCCTGATCGCTGAACGACTGGGCATCCTTGCCGACGCGCTCGGCGTTGGCGGGGTCGGCGAGGCAGGCGTGCGCCTGATCGATCGAGACGCCGCGCGCCGAGAAAAACTCGGTAAAGCCCATGGCGTCGGCAATCGCGACAAACCGCTGGTTCGGCGGCAGCGCCGATGCGGCACTGGCTTGTTTCTCGCCTTGCTGCGCGCGCGCCATCAGTGCCGGTTGGCCGGAATACAACTGCTCGACCAGCCCGAAGAACGCCGACGGAGCGGCACAGCGCACCAGCACGGTCAGCGGTACGTCGATGCTGTGGATGGCGAAACTGCGATATTCATAGCTGACCTTGCCGCTGTCGACATATTTGTCGACGAGCGGCTTGAACCCGGTCTCGGCGAAGTGAGCGCAGTGCGGGCAAGACAGCGAGCCGTATTCCACCAGCTTGATCGCGGCGTTGGGATTGCCCATCAGCATTCCGCCGGCCGGGGTTGCGCTGACCACATCCGACCACGCCTTGCCCGCAGGCGCGGCGACGGCCGCAACCGGGCCGCCGGTCGTGCTGGCGGCGTCAGCGGTTGTCGTGCCGCCATCGCTATCCGGCTTGTGGCAGGCGGACAGCGCCAGCGGCAGGGTGGCGCAGGCGAGCGTCAGCCCGGCGAAACGAAAGCGAGCGATCAATTTTCTCATTGGAGCATCCTCTGGGACTTGAAACATTGGAGGCCTGGATCTTCCCGGATGGTTACAGCCGAGCTTGCAGTTGCGGCGCCAGCATCTCCCAGTCGTAAGTGCCTGTCAGGATGACGCCATCGATAGCGAAGCTGGGCGTGGCCTCCACGCCGGCGGTTGTCGCAGCCTGGGTTTGGGCGGCGATGCGCTTCGCGGCGGCTTCATCGTTCAGGCAGCGATCGGCTTGCACCCGATCGACCCCGTTGTTCTCCATGATCTGGTAAAAACCCAGGTCGGATGCCATGGCGCGCATCCTGCCGCCGACGGGCCCGTTCTCCCACCGCTGCCGCTGAGCCGCGTTGATTTCCTCAATCCTGGCCAGCCACTGCGTCTGGGTGTTGAGGAAGGTATCGTGCAGCCGAACAAACCGCGTCGGCCCGCCGCACTCGACCAGCAGCGCGGCGACCATGTCGATCGGGTTGCGGATATAAGGCAGTATTTCGACCGAGCCTTTGCCGGTGGCGACGAAAGTGGTCTGCAGGGTGGCCGTAGCCTCCTGGTGGAAATGCGCGCAATGCGAGCAGGTATAGCTGATATATTCGGTCAGCTTCACCTTGGCGGCCGGGTCGCCGAGCAGATGCGTGCCCTGCGGTGTGACCGTGACCAGATTGGTCCGGCTGGCCAACGCATGCCATGCCGGATGCGCTGCAGGTTTCGCTCCGACCAGCAGCAGGGCACCGGTCACCAGCATCAGCCGGCGCAGCGATGTGCGATTCTCGGTCATTCGGGGGTGTCTCCATCGTCATCGCGGCGCGACAGGCTGCGGGCCAGCGATTCCAGCACCGTGCGCAATTCGGGATCGCCGATCCCTCGCAGGCTGTCGCCCAGGTCTACCGGGATCGACTTGAGGCTGGGCGGGGCGCGGCGCGCGCCGATTTCGGAGAGGCCATCGGCGGGAGGATTGACCTCACCCTGCCGCAGCTTCACCCGGGCGACCGCGCGATAGCCGAAGAAGCGGTTCACCCGCTCGATGATTTCGGGGACGACATGCTGGATCAGCGGGGCATGCGCGGGCGATACCACCAGTTGCAGGATGCCGTCGCATTTCTCGCCAGGCGGGAAGCGAATCGATTCGGGCGCGCAGGCGCGGGCATGGCGCGCACCGACGATCTCGGGCCAGCGCGTCACCACGCTCGATTGCACGAAGCCGAAACGGCGAAAGGCGGTGCGGCCGATCTCGGGCATCAATTCCGCGATCGGCCGCGCGATGCCGCCGCGCGGTCGGTCGGATCGGCTGGTCGTGCCCGGTCGTTCCTTGCCCGCTTGGTCGTTGCCCGCTTGGTCGTTGCCCGCTTGGTCGTTGCCCGCTTGGTCGTTGACAGTCATGGCTGGCGGGTCCGTTCCATTGCTGGATCAGCCATGCCATAGCGCCGGGATGGATGCCAGTGCCGAGACGATTTCAGCCGCGCTGCTCGGCTGGTACGACGTTCACGCAAGAAGCCTGCCG
>CAXTOI010000602.1:0-2189 GCA_964245645.1 uncultured Novosphingobium sp.
GTGCTGGCCTGCACCCATTTCCCACTGGTCGGAGCGGAACTCGGTGCGGCGTTCGGCTCCGACATTGCCCTGATCGACGGTGCGGACGGTATTGCCCGCCGCATCGCTCATCTGACCCACTCGCAATCCTTCGATCGCAGCCAGCCCGATTTCGCGCTGTTCACCCGCAATGGCAGCGATCTGGCTGCGCTATGCCCCGCACTGGCGCATTACCAGCTTGGACGGATAGCGATTTTTTGACGAGTCTGCGAAAATGAAAATTCGGACTTCCGCCTGGCTGCTGAGCGTGATCGCCACGTCCGCGGCGCTGTTCTGGTGGCTGATGATCGACGCCGATGCCGGCTTGGCCCCGCCAAAACCAATCCATATCGGCGAACTGCGGGCGCTTGCGGCGATCATGCCGGGGCGCCGCCCGGCCGCCGTCACCTATACCCTGCTGGCCACGCGCAAGACCATGGGTGATTACTACGCGGTCGGCATCGGGCTCCAGCGCCGGCCGCTGGCGATTGTCGGCTGGACCTTGCCGGTGCCGGGCAAGGGTGCGATCGTGATCAATCCGGACGCTCCTCCGGCCGCAGCAAAAATGGGAATTTTCGCGGCCTCCGATCATGCGGCACAACAGCAACTTGCCGCAGCGACCAGGAATGCCAGCCTCATCCTCTACACTCAACGCGTCCAGCGCGAACCGCTGCGCGCCCCGGCGCACCTGGGTAAGACCGGATCGAGCGTGGTTCGCCCGGCGACCAACTTGTCGGTCCAGCGGCTGCCCTACACGACAGCGCGAGCGGTGGCGCCCGGCGTAGTGATCATCCCGGCGTCGAGCCACGCTGCCGGGGCACGGCTGATCTTCGTCCAGCTGACCGACGGGCGCGAATTCCTGTTTGCCGGCGATCTGGCCGTCTTGCGCGAAAATTGGTCCCGCTTGCGCGCAAGGTCGCATCTGGCCGCGATCTGGGGCCCGGCGCAGGACCGTTCCGAAACTTATGCCTGGCTGCGCACGATCCGCCAGCTCAAGACCGAAGCACCGATATTGAAGATCGTGCCCGGCTACGATTATGCCTGGATGGTCAGGCAACAATCCAGGCATTTCATTTCGGAGTTCACGCCGCAACCGGCGCCCATTGGCAAACCGCGCTGAAGCCGCAATGATTTCGTATCACAAGCGCAAGCTCGGCGATTGGAAAAAGCGCAGCATGGCAACAGGCGCTGGTTTTCGGCCAAAGCTTGGAGTATGGCCCCAAGAAAGGGAACAGGTTCAACGATGGTTCTGCGGGAACCCGTCAGCAAGGCAACGCTTTCGTGAATTATAACAAGGTTTTCGACGCTGCGATCGAGCGCCTCCATTCCGAAGGCCGTTACCGCGTCTTCATCGATATCCTGCGCAACAAAGGCGCTTATCCCAATGCCCGCTGCTTTGCCGGGCATAACGGGCCCAAGGACATCACGGTGTGGTGTTCCAACGACTATCTGGCGATGGGCCAGCATCCCAAGGTCATCGCCGCGATGGAAGAAGCGCTGCACGATGTCGGCGCGGGCAGCGGCGGGACCCGCAACATCGGCGGCAACACCCATTATCATATCGACCTGGAGGCTGAACTCGCCGATCTCCACGGCAAGGACGGCGCGCTGCTGTTCACTTCGGGCTATGTCTCGAACGACGCTACATTGTCCACGCTGGCAAAGATCCTGCCCGGCTGCGTGATCTTTTCCGACGAACTCAATCACGCCAGCATGATCGCCGGCATCCGCAATTCGGGTGCAGAAAAGAAAGTCTGGCGGCACAACGACCTCGCCCATCTCGAGGAACTGCTCGCCGAAACCGATCCCGACGTGCCCAAGCTGATCGCCTTCGAAAGCGTCTATTCGATGGATGGCGATGTCGCTCCGGTCCATGCGATCTGCGATCTGGCCGACCAGTACAACGCGCTGACCTATATCGACGAAGTCCACGCGGTCGGCATGTACGGCCCGCGCGGCGGCGGCATCAGCGACCGCGACGAGGCCGCGCACCGCATCACCATCATCGAGGGCACGCTGGGCAAGGCGTTCGGCGTGATGGGCGGCTATATCGCCGCCGACAGCCGCATCATCGATGTGATCCGCAGCTATGCGCCCGGCTTCATCTTCACCACCAGCCTGTCGCCGGTGCTGGTCGCGGGCGTGCTGGCCAGCGTCCGCCACCTCAAGGC
>CAXTOI010000603.1:0-2187 GCA_964245645.1 uncultured Novosphingobium sp.
ACCCTGGCATGGGCCGCTTGGCAGATGTCGTTCCACAACGTGCAATCTGTGCCGCTGTTGCATGAGCCTGCCGCCATGTTGAAGGCCGTGATGTCTGGCGCCTTCATCGCCATCATCGCCCAATCCGGCGATTTCTTCGAAAGCTGGATGAAGCGCCGCGCCGGGGTCAAGGACTCGGGTAATCTCATCCCCGGCCACGGCGGGCTGTTCGATCGTCTCGATGGATTGCTGGCGGTGTTGTTTGTGGTAGGACTGCTATCGGGGGCGGAAAGGTTGCTGTGACGACGCGTTCCATCTCCATCCTCGGCGCCACCGGCTCGATCGGCGCTTCCACGCTCGACCTGATCCGGCGCGAGCGCCACAACTGGCGCGTCGTCGCACTTACCGCCCACAGCCAGGCCGCGGACCTTGCCCGGCTGGCCCGCGAATTCTCCACCGAGATCGCCATCGTCAGCGACGAAGCTCAGCTTCCCGCTCTCCGCGCGGCGCTCGCCGGATCGCGCATAGAAGCCGCCGGCGGGGCCGCAGCGCTCGATCAGGCCGCCGCCCGCGGCGCCGACATCACCATCGCCGCCATCGTCGGCTGTGCCGGTCTCGCCCCCACCATGGCCGCCATCGAGCAAGGCGGCACCGTCGCGCTCGCCAACAAGGAAGCGCTGGTCTCGGCCGGCGAAGTGATGATCGCCGCCGTCGCGCGGTCAGGGGCTACGCTGCTCCCGGTCGATTCCGAGCACAACGCCGTGTTCCAGTGCCTCCACGGCCACGACCCCGCCGATGTCCGCTGGATCACGCTGACCGCCAGCGGTGGCCCATTCCGCGACTGGTCGGAAGCTGAGCTTACCGGCGCCACCCCCGCGCAAGCGGTCAAGCATCCCAACTGGGCGATGGGCGCCAAGATCAGCGTCGATTCGGCGACGATGATGAACAAGGGCCTGGAGCTGATCGAGGCGTACCATCTGTTCCCGGTCGGACTGGACCGGCTGCGGATCATCGTCCATCCCCAATCGGTGGTGCATTCGATGGTCGAATATCGCGACGGCTCCACGCTGGCGCAGCTCGGCCCCTCGGATATGCGCGTGCCGATCGCGTCGGCGCTGGCCTGGCCGCGGCGGATGAACACGCCCTGCGCCCCGCTGGATCTGGCCGAAATCGGCGAATTGACCTTCCGCGCGCCCGATGAGGTCCGCTTTCCCGCCACGCGCCTGGCCCGCCACGCCGCGCAGGCCGGCGGCGCCATGCCGGCCGTACTGAATGCCGCCAATGAAGTCGCGGTGGCTGCTTTTCTGGGTGGGCGGATCGGTTTCACCCGGATTACGGCAATGGCCGATGACGTGTTGGGCCGCTATGCCCCGGCCGCGCCGGCCAGCCTCGAAGAGGTGATCGCGGTCGATGCGCGCGCCCGGCTGCATGCGCAAGATCTGCTGGAGCTTGCCTGAGCCATGCATCACCCGTCGCTCGCGATAACCGTTCTCGCTTTCCTGTTGCTGCTGGGGCCGTTGATCGTGCTCCACGAACTCGGCCATTATCTGGTCGGGCGTTGGTGCGGGGTGCGCGCCGATGCCTTTTCGGTCGGCTTCGGCAAGGAGTTGTTCGGCTTCACCGATCGCCGCAACACCCGCTGGAAAGTGTCGCTGCTGCCGCTCGGCGGCTACGTCCAGTTTGCCGGCGATGCCAATGCGGCGGGCATGCCCGCCGAGCAGGTGGCCCGGCTCACCCCGGCGGAACGCGACGGCGTGCTTTATTTCAAGCCATTATGGCAGCGCGCGCTGATCGTCGCCGCCGGACCGGTGACCAATCTGCTGGTGGCGTTCGCGATCTTCTTCGGCTTCAATGTCATGTATGGCCGGATCGTCGCGCCCCCGGTTATCGCCGCCTTTGCCAATCCCTCGCCGGCGCAGGCCGCCGGCATGCGGATCGGCGATCGCATCGTCAGCATCGATGGCGACCCGATCGCCAGCTTCGATCAGATCGCGCAGAAGGTCGGGCCGTTCGCGGGCGACTGGCTGACCATCGCCGCCACGCGAAACGGCGAGCCATATACCGTCCGTTTCCGGATCGCGACCTTCGACCAGCGCGACCAATTCGGCAATGAGGCGAAGATCGGCCGGATTGGGGTCGGCTCGGGCCGGCCGGTCATCGTCCACTCCGGCCCGTTCGATGCGGCGCGGCTGTCGTTCGATCAGGGCA
>CAXTOI010000604.1:0-1155 GCA_964245645.1 uncultured Novosphingobium sp.
CAAGAACGGCAACTACGTCAACCGCATCTTCGACCAGGATTACCAGGCCTATTATCCTGCGGGTGGGGGCGACGTGGCCGTGGCGGCCGGTGGCAGCCTCGCCGGTGACTTGGTCGCCGTAGGCCAAGGTTCCGCCAAGTTTCTGCCCAGCGACGCCGTCGGCAATTGGCTGTGGCGCCAAGGCGGCAAACAATTGGGTCAGTCCACGGCCTGGTGGATCAACTTCGGCACGTTCGCCATTCCCTACAGCGCCGGCGATACAAGCCTCGCCGCCAAGGGTCCGCAATTGGTCGGCTTTCAAGGCATAGGAGCGTTGGGCGGGGGCAACGTGACCGTATCCGCAGCGCTCGATGCGGGCCAGATGACCGATAGATCCGCAAGCAGCGGAGGAAACGTTCTGCGGAGCGAAGGGTTGGCGGTAGCGGTCGCCAGCACCGGCCGAGTTGTCAGCACCGACGGCACGCTCTCGACCGTTCTCACCGGAGGCGGCGACCTGACCGTGCGTATCGGCGGAACGCTCAATCCCCTCGATGCCGCAGCGTACGGCTTGGCGGACCAAGGCAATCTTTCGAACGGTTCGGTAAACGGCTCGTTGATCGACGTGCGGGGAAACATAACCGTCATTGCCGGTGGTGTTGGCCGGCTGGACACCTCGTTTCCGACCACCCTTAATCCTGCAGCACCCGATCCCCGCCCGATCGATCCGTACACACCCACCTACTCACCGAACGGCGGCATTACCGTTGTACCCGGTGACGGAACAGTCAGCATCAGCACAATGCGCGACGTGGTCCTCGACGGCGCGGGCGATCCGGGACGGGTGACCGAACAAAGCCTGACCAGGGTCACATCGGCAAAGGCAGGCGGCCTGTCCAATCCAGGTGGCGCGACCGGCTTCTCGTTGTGGACGTCCGGAACCGCGATCAACCTGTTCTCGTCCGGCGGCAACGCAACCCCTGTTTACGCGCCGCTCATCGAAGCGGACGCAACCATTGTAAACGATGCGGCAACGGACGGCCGCATCGTCTATCCATCGCGACTCCGCGTTGTCGCTGCGACGGGCGACATCTCCTATGGCGACCCGACCGGCATGACCACTCTGGGCCTCGAGATTGCGCCGTCGCCGGCCGAGCAGGTCAGTTTCCTCGCCGGAAC
>CAXTOI010000604.1:1165-1835 GCA_964245645.1 uncultured Novosphingobium sp.
TTTCCAACCCGGACAATCCGGCATTCAGCCCCGCCGTCGGAGCCCCAGGCGGAACGGTGCCGACCAGCATCCGTGTCGGAGCGGGCACGACCCAATCTCCTCTGGCCCTGTTTGCCTTGGCGCCCGATACCCCCACGACCAGCTATCTTAATGCTCAGGCATCGGCTGCTCCTGCGCTGTTCTACGCGGCTGCCGGCGACATCATGAACTTCGTAACCGGCGAGACGCTTACCTTTCCTGCTGGCACGGAAACCTTGTCCAACTGGTATCTTGCTGCTAAGCCCGTGCGGATCGTCGCCGCTCGAGACATCGTCGATAGCGGCACCCGGCCCACCGATGTCGTCAGCGCCCTGCAGCAAAATCAGCTGAACGAGGGCGTGGAGTACGGCAGTGGCGATCTGTTCCTCAACACCACACCTCAATCCGTCTCGGTGGTGTCGGCCGGGCGTGACATCCTCAGCGGCTATGTCTACGTCGGCGGGCCCGGTATTCTGGAGGTCGATGCTGGCCGCAATATCAGCCAAATTGGCGATGCAACCGGCACAACCCAATTGCTCGCCTATGGCTCCATCAAAAGCCTGGGCTCTCTGCAGACCGGCGCCCCGATCAGCCTGACCGGCGGCGCCGGCGTCAGCGTGCTTGCAGGATTGGGAAGCGGGCCGGATTACAC
>CAXTOI010000604.1:1845-2171 GCA_964245645.1 uncultured Novosphingobium sp.
CTTTGCCGACCTTTATCTCAACGCAGCCAACCAGGCGAACTTGGCGCTGCCGATCACCGATCCATCGAATGCCGGCCGCGTCCAGCAAACCTACGCGACGCAATTGCTGACCTGGCTGCAGGCCAACTACGGCTACACCGGCACCCAAAGCAGCGCACTTGATACGTTCCTGAACACGGCAGTCGTGCCGGCCGCCAGCCAGGACGCTTTCCTGCGCAACATCTTCTACGCCGAATTGCTGGCCAGCGGACAGCAGTTCAACGATCCGACCAGCCGTTTCGACGGTATTTATGTTAGGGGGCAAATGGAGATCTACACGCTGTTGC
>CAXTOI010000605.1:0-2164 GCA_964245645.1 uncultured Novosphingobium sp.
GTCGGTGACATGGAGCAGGCCGTCGATCCCACCCAGATCGACGAAGGCGCCGTAATCGGTGATGTTCTTGACCGTGCCAACGATGATCTGGCCCTCGGCCAGGTTTTGGATCAAGCCGGTGCGCTGCTCGGCGCGGGTCTCCTCCAGCACGGCGCGACGCGACACGACGATATTGCCGCGGCGACGATCCATCTTGAGGATCTGGAACGGCTGCGGCACGTCCATCAGCGGGGTAACGTCGCGGACCGGGCGGATATCGACCTGGCTGCCGGGCAGGAAGGCCACGGCGCCATCGAGATCGACGGTGAAGCCGCCCTTGACGCGACCGAAGATCACGCCCTCGACGCGCTTGCCTTCGCCGAATTCATTCTCGAGCTTGTCCCATGCGGCTTCGCGGCGAGCGCGGTCGCGTGACAGCATCGCTTCGCCATCGGCGTTCTCGACACGATCGACATAGACTTCGACTTCATCGCCCACGGACAGCCCATGCGGCTGGCCCGGCTGCGCAAATTCGCGCAAGGCCACGCGGCCTTCGCTCTTCAGGCCGACATCGATGACGGCCTTGTCGTTTTCGATAGCGGTAACAGTGCCCTTGACGACGCGGCCTTCGAAGCCGCCGGACCCGGCGCCGCCGAGCGTTTCATCGAGGAGTGCCGCGAAATCATCGCGGGTAGGGTTTGCCCCAAGGGCTGCCGATGTGGCCATTCAGATGGAATCCTAAGGTTGATTTTTGCCGGCCAGGCGGTTGGATCCGCCGGTCTTTTCACCGCACCAGCACCATGCCGGAACGGGGCTAAGGGCCGAACCGCCTGCAAGGCCGGATGCCAGCGCAGGCGTTCCCTTGGCAGAGTAGTCGCCTTGGGAACACTTGGCGCGTAGGCAGGCCTATGCCGAAAGGCAAGGAAATTAGCATTTTTGGGCAACGTGATTGTAGTGGCCCAGTATCCATGGATTGGCGGCGTCGCCCCATAGTTGGCCATGCCCGGCCCCCGTCGTCGCCTGCCGGACAAAAATGGGCAGAGCCGGCAATTCGCTTGGCTTTAGTGGCAACGATCCCGCGCATCGGCGCGGTGGGATCAAGCAGGCGCATCCACGTCGATGTCGTCACCGCAGGGTGAAACACGGCATCATAGAAATACAGGTAGCTCGACTACTATCGCCGCCTGGCGGCTTGGACGGCGGTGGGCACGCCGCGCAGGATCAGCCCGTCACAATTCATCGCCGATCCGATCCATGCGGGTGAGGACGCGGGCAATGGCGCCGAGCGTAAGCGCGATATCTGTGGCGGTGGTCCGCCAGTTGATAACGCTGATCCGCATCACCCGGTGCCCTTGCCAAATGGAGCCGCTGAAAAAGGCCGTCCCTTCGGAGTTGATGGCGGCGATCACGGCTACGGTGCGGGCATCATGATCCTCCTCACTCGCACCCGGTCGGGGTGAGCGGAACCTGACCAGCGCCTGGTTGAGCGTTGCCGCCGCGATCAACTCGGCGCCGGGCAGAGCGGCAATACCCTGCGCGAGCGCTGCCGCGTGATCACAGCTTCGGTCGATCAGGTCGGCGACCCCGTCGCGGCCAAGCTCGCGCAGCGCCGCGTAGACTGGGAAGCCCCGCGCGCGGCGGGTCCAGTCGGGGGTCCAGTCGATCTGGTCGCGTATGTCACCGTCATAGACCATATACGCAGCGCTCACGGTCATCGCTGCCCGATGCGCGTCACGATCGGTCACGATCGCAACGCCGATGTCCTTGGGGGTATTGAGCCACTTGTGCGCGTCGGTTGCCCAGGAGTGGGCAAGCTCGATGCCCTCCACCTTGGCGCGATGATTTTCGCTCGCGCGTGCCCACAGTCCGAACGCGCCGTCGACATGAACCCAAGCGCTGGCGGCACGCGCGATCGGGATCAGTTCCGGAAAAGGATCGATAGCGCCGACGTTGAGGTCGCCGGCGTCGAGATGGACGATCGTCGGCGCATCACTGTCTCCGAGCGCGCGCGCCAACGCGTCCGCCGTGACCCGCGCGTCGGCGTCGGTCTGCAACGGCACCAACGCCGCCGTACCGAGCCCCAAATAGCGCAGCGCTCGCTCGACGCTGCCGTGGCGCTGGTCGGTGGCAAGGACGCGGATGCGCGGCGCGCCGTTCAATCCGTCACGCTCGACATCCCAGCCAC
>CAXTOI010000606.1:0-2138 GCA_964245645.1 uncultured Novosphingobium sp.
GGCCATGATGATCGTCGGCCTCGGCGCAATGGGCGCCGCCGCCCGCCTGCGCAGCCGCCGGATGCTCGCCGTAGCCTGACGCGTTACAAGCAGATGCTAGGGCCGATCGGAGTACCTTCGATCGGCCCCTGAACATTCATCGGCTGCACAATGCCGTTGTATGCAATCGATTACACCTGTCAGCGACTTTTACATCTTTGATCACGATCGC
This sequence comes from uncultured Novosphingobium sp., assembly GCA_964245645.1. GTDB lineage: Bacteria > Pseudomonadota > Alphaproteobacteria > Sphingomonadales > Sphingomonadaceae > Novosphingobium. The sequence continues at coordinate 212 of CAXTOI010000606.1, forward strand.
GTCGCAGCGATTGGCGCAAAGCCTCGGATCGACTGCGATCTTAGTGATTGGCACGCGTATTGCATAAAGTGCGACAATCCGTTTGAGTCGAGAATCGAACGGGTCGCTATCGTGCAATATCAATCGTCGGGGGAACCTGTCTTGAAAAAACTATTCATATCCGCGGCTCTGGCTGCCGCATTCATGTCGACGGTCGCCAGCGCCGCCGCCAACCTCGTCACCAACGGCGGCTTCGAAACCACCACGCTCACCGGCAAGGGCTATTTCCTAAACAATGTCACAGGCTGGAGCGGCGGCGGTTCCGGCACTAACGGTGATTACACCTTCCTCGATTTTCCCGGAACCGCTACCAGCGGCGCCGGCGGTTACGCGGTCTATGGGCCCTTCGCGGATAGCCCTGCAGGCGGTAATTTCGTCCAGGCCGACGGCGCCTCCAATTACCGGGCAGCGATCTCCCAGACCATCACCGGCCTGAAGGTGGGCCAGGAATATTCGCTGACCTTCTATCAGGCTGCCGGCCAACAATCCGGCTTCACCGGCAATACGACCGAACGCTGGTCGGTCACATTTGGCGGAACTACCCAACTTTCCGATATATACATGCTGTCAACCCCACAGGTCGGTCCCTGGGAAGCGCAGACGATGAACTTCACCGCCACCTCGGCCTCCCAGATACTTTCGTTCCTGGCCATCGGCACACCCACCGGCCTGCCGCCGACATCGTTCCTCGATGGGGTTTCCTTGCTTGCCGTTCCAGAGCCGGCCACGTGGGGCATGATGATCGTCGGCCTCGGCGCCATGGGAGCGGCCGCACGGCTGCGCCGCCGCCGTACAATCGCTGCCGCCTGAAGCTTGATCACAGACAGCTGATATCGGGCCGGCCGGATGTCCCTGCCGGCCCTTTCAGCTACAGCAGACAGACGGATTGTTTCAGGACTTGATAGGATTATCTTGCTACGCTGCACGGCACGCCGGTCCGGTATCAATCGCCGGACCGGACGCTCCGCCCGCGCCTAAGGTCATTTCCAGGCAGAATCCATGCAAGGCTTGTTAGCGTCCCATCATCATCTGCTGATGCTCCTGACCCAACTGGGCGGGGCGGCCGTGGCGCTGCCGCTGATCATCGTGATCTTCGTCCCGCTCGAACATGCCTTCGCGGTCCGCAAGGCCAGCCTGTTCTACAAGGGCTGGAGTACCAATCTCGGCTGGTATTTCTTCAACACCGTCGTGGCGACCGCCTTACTTGCGCCGCCCACCGCCGCGATCGCCTGGGCCATGCACGCGGTCGTTCCCGCCGCGCTCCCGGCTGCGGTGCAGGCGTTGCCGCTCTGGCTGCGGATGATCCTGGCGATGGTGGTCGGGGAGATCGGCTTTTACTGGGGCCATCGCTGGAGCCATGAGTTTCCGCTGTTGTGGCGCTTCCACGCGGTGCATCACAGCGCCGAGCATCTCCATTTCCTGACCAACACCCGCGCCCATCCGCTCGACATGGTGTTCACGCGGCTATGCGGATTGCCGCTGCTGTATGCCACAGGTCTGGCGGCCACGGCGGGCCCGCATCCGTCGCTGATCCCGGCGGCGGTATTGTTGATCGGTTCGTTCTGGAGCTTCTTTATCCACGCCAATGTGCGCTGGCGGTTCGGCGTGTTCGAGGAGATCCTGTCCACCCCGGCGTTCCATCATTGGCACCATACTTATGACGACCACATCGACCGCAATTATTCCTCGATGGTCCCGGTGATGGATCGCCTATTCGGCACCTTCTACCTGCCCGCGAACTGGCCGGAGCGCTACGGCACGGCCACCCCCATGCCCATGAGCCTGACCGGGCAACTGCTGGAGCCCTTCGCGCCGGTCCCGCCCAAGCCGGCTGAAGATAAGGTAGCAGAGCCGGTGTGAATTCTACCCTCCGAAGAGGGGGTGGTGG
>CAXTOI010000607.1:0-2132 GCA_964245645.1 uncultured Novosphingobium sp.
CACTTAATCAGAGCTTCCCTAAGACCATCCTGCGCGATTTGAAGACGCTATCCACGCAATTCACCGCGGGGCTCGTAATACGGTTCCTTGACGGTAATCGCGCTAGCCTGTCGTGCTGGCGCGGTCGGCAGCGGTATGGGACGGACCAGATACCCTTGGAATGACGGGGCACGCGGCATGAAGCAACAGCGCAGCGCGGATCGCGACAGCCTGTTGCTGCTGGCCGCCATGCGTCTCGCCGATCAGGCGGAAACACCACGGATCAAGGTGCGCAACCTGTCGAACAGGGGCCTGATGGCCGAAACCCCGATACGCATCGCCTGCGGCGAGCAGTTGAAGGTCGATTTGCGCAACATCGGCTGGGTCAGCGGAACCATCGCTTGGGTGTCGGAAAACCGCTTCGGCATGGTTTTCGCCGCCGAGATCGATTGCAAGGCCGTCCGACGGGCGGCGAGCCTCGACGACCAGACCGCTGGTAACGTGCCGCGTCCCAGGGTCGTGGTGAGTTTACCGGCGCCGGTCGAACCAGGCAAATTGCGCCGGGTTTAAGCAGCCCTGACCCATGAGAACGCTGGCGGAACACACCTGCCGCCGGAAGCCGCCGACAAGCAGATGCCCAAGGAACAGATCACCCTGCTTTCGCGTTATCCAGCCCCGCCAATTGATCAGCATCAAGGGCCAGCGACACCGCCCCGCACAAGTCCTTCACCTGCTCCACGCTGGTAGCGCTGGCAATCGGGGCAGCGATGGTGGGTTGCGCATTCAGCCACGCCAGCGCGATCCGGGGCAGGGTGGCCCCGGTCTCGGCAGCGACCTTGCGCATGGCTAACAGCACTGCCCAGCCGCCGTTTTCACCGGCCTGAGTAAGGGCATGCGCGCGCGGCGATCCGGCCCAATCCGCAGCAGCATTAAACTTGCCGCTGAGGAACCCCGCGGCCAGGCCATAGTATGGCAGGACGGCGATATGATGCGCGGCGCACAGGTGCTGCAACCTACCTTCGAATTGGTGCCGCGAAACCAGATTATACTGCGGCTGAAACGCAGTGTAAGGCTTGGCCCCGATCCGCCCGGCAGCATCCAGCGCCGCTTCCAAGCGCTGGGCAGAGAAGTTGGAAGCGCCCAGTTCGCGCACTTGCCCGGATTCGAGCAGCGCAGCCAAGCCCGAAGCGACCTCGTCCGCCGGTGTCTCCGGATCGTCACGATGCGCGTAGTAGAGATCGACGTAGCCGGTTCCCAATCGTTCGAGCGAACCGGCCAGCGCCGGCGCCAGCTTCTCCGGCCGCAATCCTCCCGGTCCCCCTGCCATGCCGGTCTTGGTCGCGATCCGCATCTCGCTGCGAACGCCCCGCGCCGCCAGCCATGCGCCGATGATCGTTTCGGATTCGCCGCCCTTGTTTCCCGGCACCCATGAAGAATAGCCCTCGGCGGTGTCGATCATCCGCCCGCCCGCCTCGTAAAAAGCATCGAGCACGGCAAAGCTCCGGTCCTGGTTCAGTGTCCAGCCGAACACGTTGCCGCCGAGTACCAGGCGAATTCCGGCTATGGCAGGATGAGCTTCACGCATCGAATTTTTCCTTCAAGGCCAGCAGCACCAGCGCCGCCTTCGCCGCTTCGCCGCCCTTGTCCTTTTGCCCGGGGTCGGCGCGGACCAGCGCCTGCGCTTCGTTTTCCACGGTCAGGATGCCGTTGCCGATCGCGATGCCATCCATCGTCAGCGCCATCAGTCCGCGCGCGCTTTCACCGGCAACGATCTCGAAATGATACGTTTCCCCGCGGATGACAACCCCGATCGCGACGAAGCCGGCGTAATTCCCGCTGGCCTCCGCCAGCGCAATCGCACCGGGTATCTCCAGCGCACCGGGCACGGTGATCACCTCGAAGCTATGACCCGCCGCTTTCAGCGCCGCGTGCGCGCCGGCGAAATACGCCGCCAGCGCCCCGGCGAGCGCGGCAGGCGCCGCGGCTTGCGCGAGTGTCACCGCGCCATAGTGCAGGCGCAGGAGCTGGTGCATGCGGTCCGCGTAATCCTCGAAGTCCAGCGCCCGCAGACGGCTTTCCCCGTCATGGACGAGCAGGATCGTGCCGAGCGGGGAAGGCATGCGGCCAAGCAGCAGGTGGACCATGCGGGCAAG
>CAXTOI010000608.1:0-2105 GCA_964245645.1 uncultured Novosphingobium sp.
TGGGTGATCGTGTCGGCGAACGAATAGTCCAGCCGCGCGGTGCCGGTGCCGCCGCGCGGCCAGATCGCCTTCAACCAGGTCACCTTCCGCTACCCCACCCGGCTCAAAACCGCCGCGCTCGCCGATTTCACGCTGACGATCGAGCCGGGCGAGACAGTCGCCATCGTCGGCCCGTCCGGCGCGGGGAAATCCACGCTGTTCCTGCTTGCCGAGCGCTTCTACGATCCGCAGGCCGGCACGATCAAGCTCGATGGCGTCCCGCTCACGTCTGCCGATCCCGCCGAGATCCGCCGCCGCATCGCGCTCGTTCCGCAGGAAGGCGTCCTCTTTGCCGCCAGCGCCCGCGACAATTTGCGCTATGGCCACTGGCAGGCCAGCGACGAGGACATCTGGGCGGCCGCGCACGCCGCCAATGCCGATGCCTTCCTGCGCGAATTGCCCGAAGGGCTCGATACCTCCCTCGGCGAAGACGGCGCGCGCCTCTCCGGCGGCCAGCGCCAGCGCATCGCCATCGCCCGCGCGCTGCTGCGTGACGCGCCGATCCTGCTGCTCGACGAAGCGACCAGCGCGCTCGACGCGCATAGCGAGAGGCTGGTCCAGGAAGCGCTCGACCGCCTGATGAAATCCCGCACCACGCTGGTGATCGCTCACCGCCTCGCCACCGTGCGCCAGGCGGACCGGATCATCGTGATGGAAAAAGGCCGCATCCTCGAGCAAGGCACCCACGATACGCTGACTCGGGCCGGTGGGCTGTACGCGCGCTTGGCAGCGTTGCAGTTCGATGAAAGCCGGTTGGTGACGGAAGGGGGTTAAGGTAAGGTTTTTTGGGGCCCCGGGCCCCAAACCCGGGCCGTTGTCAACGTTTCGAGACATCTCGGCCTGGCTCAACGACGCAGCGCCGCAGGCTTATTGCCGCTTCGCGGCGGGCGTAACACACCTAATTAGCGCGCTACAAAATACCGGGAGCACGAGGGCAATTGCCTCGTACCTTCCCTTAAACTTTCCCCTCTATTCCTTTGCAAACCACCCAATCGCGGCTACCTGCAACTTGGTTCTGCAAAGGATATCCGCTCCATGACGTTGACCATCACCGCCGTTCTGCTGGGTATCGTCGAGGGGTTGACCGAGTTCATCCCGGTCTCGTCCACGGGCCATCTCATCCTTGCGACAAAGCTGCTCGGCTTCGATGCGGATACGTGGAAGGTGTTCAACGTCGTCATCCAGCTCGGCGCGATCCTGGCGGTGGTGGTGCAGTACTGGCGCACGTTCTGGGCGGTTGGTCAGGGGCTGATCAAGCGCGAACCGGCGGCGTTCCGTTTCGTGCTGAACCTGATGGTGGCTGTATTGCCGGCGGTCGTGCTGGGGCTGGCACTCAAGAAGCACATCGATGTGCTGCTGGGCAGTCCGCTGGTCGTCGCCTGGGCGCTCGTGGTGGGTGGCGTTGCCATCCTGTTGGTCGAGCGGTTCGCCAGGAAGGGGGCGTCGTACAAGGGGCTGGGGCAATTGCCGATGCATCAGGCGCTGGGTGTCGGGGTCCTGCAATGCCTGGCAATGGTGCCGGGGGTCAGCCGCTCGGGCGCGACGATCATGGGTGCGCTGGCGATGGGGATCGAGCGGCGCACGGCGGCGGAGTTCAGCTTTTTCCTGGCCATCCCGACGATGCTCGGCGCGACCCTGCTGGAGTTGTGGGGCGACCGGCACGATCTCGCTGCGGGCACCGGCGTCGTCGGCTGGAACGAGATCGCCATCGGCTTCGTCGTGGCTTTCGTCGTGGCGCTGGTGGTGATCAAAGCCTTTGTCGCCTACGTCAGCCGCTCGGGCTTTGCGCCGTTCGCCTGGTATCGCATCGTTGTCGGGCTTGCCGCAGCGTTCCTGCTGATGCGCTGAGCGATCGCGGTGGACTTGACTTTGCCGCGTCTCTGACGCAAGGGGCGGCGCTTGAGAGGGCGGCGCGGTTTATGTGCCGCTCGCGTTGTTTCAGGGCACCGATCGGTCCCGGCGATGGCGCGATCACACGGCACACAGAAGCATTCTAGGAAGCACCAATGGCAAAGCCCGCAACAGTCAAGATTCGGCTGGTTTACACAGCCGACACCGGATTCTTA
>CAXTOI010000609.1:0-2099 GCA_964245645.1 uncultured Novosphingobium sp.
GGGTCGGGGCGTTGGCAGCACGGGCGTCGGCGGCTTCGACCTGCTGCACCGCCTGGTCGGCGTCGGGCACCTTGGGCACTTTTGGCCCGAATTGGGCGGCGTAGGTCTGGTAGCGGGCGGCCATGCGCTGCTGCGGGGTGCCGCCCCATTTGGCTTCGAGCGGCAGCAGCGCATCCCAGGCTTTCTGCTCGTCGAACAGATAGGTCATGACATCGCGCGCGATCGGATAGGCCGCGCCCGAGCCGCCGCCGTGCTGGACCAGCACCGCGCAGGCGTAGCGTGGCGCATCGAACGGGGCGAAGCAGATGAAATGGCCGTGGTCGAGATGTTTCCAGGCGCCGACCTTGCCGTTGCCGATGTTGAGCCCGACGACTTGCGCGGTGCCGGTCTTGCCGGCCATCTGCACGCCCGGGATAGGGATGCGCGCCTTGCCGGCGGTGCCGCGGCCGTTGACCACCTCGTTCATCGCCGAATGGATCAGGTCGAGGTGTTCCTGCTTGACGCCGAGCGATTGGATCGGTGGCGCGGGATCATTGGCCATCAGCCGCGGCATCAATATCTTGCCGCTCGCCAGGCGGCTGGCCGCGACCGCCTGCTGCAAGGGGTTCACCAGCATGTAGCCTTGGCCGATCGTGGCGTTGACCGTGTCGTAGATCGCCCAGTCCTTGTGGTATTTGCGCTGCTTCCAGGCGGGGTCGGGCACGGTGCCGAACGACTGGCTGGAAAACGGCAGCGGAAAGCTGTGGCCGTAGCCGATGCGCCGCATCATCGCGGCGATCACATCCATGCCCATGCGCTGCGCAAAGGTGTAGAAATAGACGTCGCAACTCTGGTAGATGCCTTTGAGCATGTCGACGTGGCCGTGGCCGTGGTGCTGCCAGCAGTGGAACACGCGGTTGCCCACGCGCAAACCGCCGCTGCAATTGGTGGAGGCGTTGGGGTCCAGCCCCGCTTCCAGGAACGACAATGCCACCGTCGGCTTGACCGTCGATCCGGGCGGAAACAGCCCGTGCAGCACCTTGTTGCGCAGCGGCACGTGGTCGTCGTCCGACAGCATTTTCCATTCCAGCCGGCCGATGCCGTCGGAAAAGCTGTTGGGATCGAAGCTGGGCATCGAGCACATCGTCAGCAGGTCGCCGGTGTGACAGTCGATCACCACCACCGCCGCTGACTCCAGCCCGATCCGCCGCGCGGCGTAATCCTGCAGGCCGCCGTGGATGGTCAGCCGGATTGGCTCGCCGGGAATGTCGTCGCGGGTTTCGAGATCGCGCACGATCCGGCCCGAGGCGGTGACTTCGACGCGGCGCGCGCCGGGCACGCCGCGCAAGGTCGCGTCGTAGCGTTTTTCGAGGCCGTCCTTGCCGATCTTGAAGCCGGGGGTGATCAGCAGCGGGTTCTTCTCGCGCGCATAATCCCTGGCCGAGGCCGGGCCGACGTAGCCGACCAGATGGCCCACTGAAGGCCCGGTGGGATATTGCCGCGCAAAGCCGCGCTCGGGCTGGACGCCGGGCAGGTCGGGGGTGCGAACGCTGACCGCGGCGAATTTTTCCCAGTCGAGATGCGAGGCGATCTCGATCGCCTGGAAGCCATGCGCCTCGTCCAGCTTGTCCTTGATATCCTGGATCTGGATCGCGGTCAGGTTCAGCAGCGGCCCCAGTTCGGCGAGCGTCCGGTCCACGTCGATCACCCGTTCGGGGATCAGATCGACGCGGAAATCGGCGCGGTTGGAGGCGATCGGCTGGCCGACGCGATCGAGAATCCAGCCCCGGCGCGGCGGGATCAGCGTCAGGCTGACGCGATTGCTTTCGGCCATCATCTTGTAATGTTCGTTCTGGGCCAGCGCGATATAGCCCATCCGCGTCGCCAGCAGCAGGCCGACGCCGCCCTGCAGTGCCCCCAGCACGACGCTGCGGCGGTCGAAACTGTTGTGCAGCGTGCCGGTGGTGGTGTGTTTGGCCATTACCCGGTTATTAGCCGAAATTTCTGAACGGCGTCAGTCGCAAGCGGTCGAACCACGCGGCCAGCCGGCCGATCGGCGGGTAGGCCAGGATCGCCACCAGGATCTGCGGCGGGACCACGAACAGCCAGTCGATGCGGGC
>CAXTOI010000610.1:0-2091 GCA_964245645.1 uncultured Novosphingobium sp.
GATGTACCACGTGCATGGGCAACGCGGCAGCGATCCGACCGAACCGCCAGCCAGCACGCCCTACCCCTTTCAGCCGGTCGCGCATGAACCGCGGATGCAGGCCTTGTCGGACTCGCTGGAAAAGATCGGCCTGCACCCGTTTCCCCAGCCGCTGGGCATCCTGCTCGACGAGGTGGGCACGCGCGCGCTGCCGACCAGCCCGTGCATCCGCTGCGACGCCTTCGACGGCTTCCCCTGCCTGACCAACGGCAAGGCAGATGCCCAGATCGCCGCAATCGAACCCGCGCTGGCGCATGACAACGTCACCTTGCTGACCGGCGCTTATGTCGAACGGCTGGAAACCGATCCATCAGGCCGCACCGTGACCGCGGTGCATGTCGTGCGCGATGGCGCGGCGGAGCGTTATTGCGGCGACATCGTCGTGGCCGCATGCGGGGCGCTATCGTCGGCGCTGCTCATGTTCCGGTCGGCGAGCGGGCAACATCCCGGCGGCTTGGCGAACGGCTCCGACCAGGTCGGCCGTAACTACATGCGCCACAACAATGCCGCTTTCATGGCCGTGTCGCGCGAACGCAACGACACCATCTTTCAAAAGACGCTGGCGCTGACCGACTTCTACTGGGGCGCCGATGACTGGGAATTCCCGATGGGCACCATCCTGACCAACGGCAAGTCGCACGGGCCGACCGTTGAGGGCGAGGCCCTGCCCGCTTTCCTGCAGTGGTTTCCCGGCAGGCCGTTCGAGGAACTGGCGCGGCACGCCATCGACTTCTGGGTGATGAGCGAGGACCTGCCGCTGCCGACCAACCGGATAACCCTGGGCAAGGACGGCCGCGTCACGCTGGCGGTGCAGCCCACCGGCGGGGAAGCGCATAAGCGCTTGCGCCGCAAGCTGGAGACGCTGCTGACCAGAATCGATGCTCACCCGCATCTGCTCGCCCGGTCGCTCTACCTGGGCAAGAACATCCCGATCGGCGGTACCGCGCATCAGGCCGGAACCATGCGTTTCGGCACCGATCCTGCAAATTCGGTCCTGGACCTCAACTGCCGGGCGCATGAAGTGGATAATCTCTACGTCGCGGATGCCAGCTTCTTTCCGACCATCGGCGCGGTCAACCCGACCCTGACGATCATCGCCAATGCCTTGCGGATCGCGGATCATATTGCGGGCCGGCTGGGCTAGAGTCTTTCCGACTGACGTCGAGTCGGTGCCAGCCCGCTCCCCCGCCCCGACAATATCGCCACAGACCTGATGATCGCGATCTTGCGCATGTTCATACCATCTTGCGCAAGACAAGCCTGGCCCAGCGCGCATCGAGCTTTGCCTGCGCGCCGGCGTTGTTTGCATGCGACACCAGCGATACGCCGCGCAGCGCGACGCTGTGGCCGCCGAACCAATGGCCGGTAATGCCATAGCCGATATCGTAAAGCGCAATATCCTGGCGCGGTTCGCCGCCCACCAGGAATCGGGTGGCGATCGCCACGGGCAGGCGCTCGTCGCCCCGGCTGTCGTCAGGCAGGTGCGCGCGGCCGCGAGCATTCTTCAAGGCGTGTTCGAACCACGACGCCTCGATCCGCGGCTCACCGGTAGTTTCGACGGGCGCGAGGCCCAGCGCGCCAGGGAACGAAATCGTCTGGCTCTCCACCGATTGGTCGGCGGAAGTCGGCTTGAGGTTGAGCTTGCTGCTGCCGGAATTGGCGCTGGTCAGCACCAGCGTTCCGGCACGGGCCGACGCCTGCTGCGCATCGGCGTGCTTTGCGGCATCGCTGGTGCTGCGTTCGGTCCAGCTGTTCCACAGCGTCAGCGCCGAGATGACGATCGCGATCACCGCCAGCACTTCGCCGAGCGTGATCCACCGCCGCCGTATCCGGATATCCTCTACGGCCCGCGCAGCCTCTGCGGCTGCCGCCTTGCCGTCACGACCACACTTGTCACTCATTTGCCTGCCTCCTGCCCCGATTATCCGAGTCAGCCTGCCAGCATCGCGGCAGCCTCGATCAGGCGGTCGCCGTGCGCCGCCTCCTCCTTGCCGTTCTGGCGGAACAGGCCGGCGGCTTCCGCATTGCCGATGTTCGCGGCCCATTTTAGGT
>CAXTOI010000611.1:0-2081 GCA_964245645.1 uncultured Novosphingobium sp.
GTTCCCATCTTGGCGGTGCCGACGGGGTGGAAGATGGTGGTGCCGATCATGGCGGCGGCGCGGATCAGCTCTGCTTCGGTGGTGTAGTCGAGGCCAGGGCGTGCTTCCTCGGGGTGGTAGCGCGCGAGAGCGGGTTGGCTGACGATCTGCCGGGTGATGCGGATGGCATTGGCCGCGGTGTGGCGGTCGGCTTCGGCTGCGAGGTAGTTGGCCTGGATCGAAGGCAGCGCGGCCGGATCGGCGGCGGTGATCGCGGTGCGGCCGCGACTGTGCGGGCGAAGGTTGCAGACACTGGCGGTGAACGCGGCAAATGGGTCGAGCGCACCGCCGAAGGCTTCGAGGCTGAGCGGCTGGACGTGGTATTCCAGATTGGCGGTGGCGAGGTGCGGCTCGCTTTTTACGAACAGCCCCAACTGGCTGGGCGCCATCGCCATCGGTCCGGTGCGGCGCAGCAGATATTCGAGCCCGATCAGCCCCTTGCCAAACCAATTCGCCGCGCGCTGGTTGAGCGTGGACACGCCCGATACGCGGTAGGCGCAGCGCAACTGCAGATGGTCCTGCAGATTGCCGCCCACACCGGGCAGGTCGACCGCCGGAGCGATGCCCAGCGCCGTCAGCCGCGCCGCATCGCCGATGCCCGAACGTTCGAGGATAGCAGGCGAGCCGATCGCGCCGGCCGACAGCACCACTTCACCGCGTGCGCGCGCTGTTCGTTGCTCGCCGCCCACGTGCCAGCAGATACCGACGGCGCGGCCGTCCTCGATCAGCACCCGATCGACCAGCGCGCCGGTTTCGATGCGCAGGTTCGGCCGCCGCCGCACCGGCTTCAAGAATGCATCCGCCGCACTCCAGCGCCAGCCGCGCCGTTGCGTTACATCGAACAGCGCCGAGCCGAAGTTGTCGCCACGGTTGAAATCGGTGATGGCCGGTACGCCATATTCGGCGGCTGCCGCCTGGAACGCGTCGAGAATGTCCCAGTGCAGTCTTTGCCGTTCCACGCGGATTTCGCCGCCAGCGCCATGGACACCCTCGTTGCCCGGCTCGGCTGCGGCATAATGGTCTTCGGCGCGGGTGAAATACGGCAGCACGTCGTCCCAGCCCCAACCGGTGTTCCCCGCCTGCTGCCAGCGATCGTAATCCGCCGCTTGCCCGCGCATGTAGCTCATGGCGTTGATCGACGAACTGCCGCCGAGCACGCGTCCGCGTGGGTAAGCGAGCGCGCGGCCGTTCAGACCTGGCTCGGCCTCGGTTTTCCAGCACCAGTCGGTGCGCGGATTGCCGATGCAATAGAGGTAGCCGACCGGCACCCGGATCCAGATGTAATTGTCGCGGCCGCCGGCCTCGAGCAAGAGCACCCGGTGACGCGGATCGGCGCTCAGCCGGTTGGCCAGCACGCAACCTGCACTGCCGCCGCCCGCGACGATAAAGTCGAATTCGCCGATTTCGTTCATTACTTCCACAACACCAACGCCGCCGCCCCCAAGAGCTTTTTCTAAGTCGCGCGGGAAACTTCGACGTGGCCCGGCGACGCGCTAACTTTCGAAACGCTGCGTTGCAGCAGATGCCGCTGGACAGGGCAATGAAAATGCTTTTCACCCCCCCGAAACAGTCAACGAGTGATCCATGCCCAGTGAACGCGCTATCCGCCCTCTGCTTTTCCTGGCGACTGCATTTACGCTGTTCATGGCCCTGCAGCCTCATCCGCCGGCGCTGCCGATCGACCGGTTCGGCGATAAATTCGAGCATTCGCTGGCTTTCCTGGTGCTGGCGTTTCTGGCACGATTCAGCTTCCGGCGGCTGTCTTTCTGGCTGCTGCTGGAACATATGTCGTTTTTTGGCGCCTTGATCGAAGTGTGCCAGTCATACCCGCCGCTGCATCGCGATTGCGATCCGCGCGACTGGGTCGCCGATACGATCGCAGCCGGCGTGGCGCTGCTGCTGGCGCATTGGCTGGTCCCTCGGCTTGGCCCGGCGTGGGCAGCAGGTGCAAACGGGCGCAGCTGAAACGATGGCCGTGCCGCCCAGCTTGGTTGCTAACGCCCCCCTGACCCGATCGCAGCGGATGGTGATCGCTGCGACTT
>CAXTOI010000612.1:0-2077 GCA_964245645.1 uncultured Novosphingobium sp.
CGGCGGCGAGATTGGTCGCGATCAGGAATTCTGCCGCATCGATCCCGCCCGGCCCCCAGCGCTCCTCGGGCAGGCGCAGCACCTGTGTGAGGAAGCGCGCGGAACCGAGCTTGAGCGGCGCCAGTTCGGCCGCAACCGCCCGGTCCAGCCGGGCCGCCGCCTCGACCCGCACCACCGACAGCGCCTCGGCACGCTGCTGGTAGTCGGCTTTGGTCAAGCGCGCCGCTGCTTCCAGTTCGACCAGCGCCGCCTCGCCGCCTTCGATGGCATCCAGCTCCGCGCGCAGCTCCAGTGCGCGGGCCACCAGCTGATCGACGGTGCAGCCATGCTTGCGCGCCGCCGCCCGCAATTCAAACAATCGCGTCTCGATCGAATCCAGCGCGGCGGGGTCGTGGCTCAGCGCGTCCGCGGCGCGGTTCAACACATCCTCGGCTTCGCTAGCCTCGATTACTGCCCGGTCCAGCGCCGCCAGCGCCTCTGCCAACAAGGCATGCTCGCCGGCAATACGATCCAGCCGCCGCGCGGCGCTGCGCATCGACGCCAGCGCCGAATCCGAGCCGGCCCATAAATGCTGCAACTCGGCCAGATCGCCCGACAGCCGCTCGCCCTTCTGCATGATCGCCCGCGCCTCGGCGAGTTCGGTCTCCTCGCCTGCCACCGGTGCGAGCTGGCTCAATTCATCGAGGTGCGCCTGCAGCAGTTCGCGATCTTGCGATGCGCGGACGACCCGGTTGCGCGTTGCCGCCAGGTCCGCGTCCGCCGCCCGCCACGCGCGCCAGGCCGCATCGACGCCGGCGGCATCGCCGCGCGCAAAGCAATCGAGCAAGGCGCGGTGGCCGCGCGGATTGACCAGGCCGCGGTCGTCGTGCTGGCCGTGCATCTCGACCAGCGCCGGCGCCAGTTCGCGCAGCAGCGCCGCCCCTACCGGCTGATCGTTGACGAAGGCCTTGCTGGCGCCGTCGGCGCGCAACTGGCGTTTCAGGATCACCGGCTCGCCCGGCTCGATCACCACATCGGCGATGTCCAGCACTGCCGCCAGCGCAGGAGGCAGCGCTGCAAACTCGAAACTCGCCGTGACGCTGGCGCGATCGGCCCCGGCGCGCAGCAGGCCGCTATCCGCGCGCGCACCCAGCACCAGCCCCAGCGCATCGAGCAGGATCGATTTGCCCGCCCCGGTCTCGCCGGTCAGCACACCCAGCCCACCGCCGAATTCCAGGTCCAGCGCCTCGATCAGGACGATATTGCGGATGGCAAGACGGGTCAGCATGTTCGTGACGCGTTCTAGAACATCGCGCCGATATGTGGGAACCGCTTTTTGCTGGAGCCTTTGCGGTAAGACGGCGTCAGTCGGAAAAACTCTCTAATCGCCGAAACGAGTTCAATCGCCAGGCGACGGCGCGGTGCGGGTGCTCAACCGAGCAAATGGAAGATCGGCACGATGAAGCTGACGACCAGCAGCGCGGCCATGATCACCTGCTCGGTCATGACATGCGGCACTTCGGGCGCGATACCACCGTTTTCCAGCGTGAAGGCGATCGCGCGGCCATTGCGTTGTACGCTACCCGATACCGGCGCAGTTGCAGCCTCGTCCCTGATCGGTCCAAGACGCGACGATAGCGCGGCGTCGTTTTCGATCGAATCACCTGAATCCACGGGCACTCTTGCGTAATGGCCCATACGCCTCTCCTTCCCGCCGACTTATTGCCCAAAATCGTAAAGGGCTATCTGACGTGGACTAAGGAAATAAACCCAGACGCGCAAATTAGTTCCGTCACGGCCGCCCGGCTGCGAAATTTGCTCTCAATATGTTCTCCCCGCCCGACCGATCGATCGGAACGTTAGAACGGTGGTTCGACCTCGATCACGTCCGCCAGCGAAATACGGTCCAGCGTCGATGCCATTTCATCGCGTAGCAGCAGCATCAGCCCGCGCAGGCGACAGTCCGCCTCGGGCAGGCAGTTGGTGCAATGTTCATGGGCGTTGCGACTGGCGCATGGGGTCAGCGCGAGGCTGCCGCGCGTCAGGCGGATGATGTCGCCATAGCGGATATCGACCGGCGGCAGCGCGAGTTCATACC
>CAXTOI010000613.1:0-2066 GCA_964245645.1 uncultured Novosphingobium sp.
AAATTTTTAAAAAAAAATTTCCCGGGGCGCCCGCGGCAATGCCCCCGCCCATCTTTTCTTGCCGTTCCCCGTCAGGAAAGCGTCAACCGCAGGGGCGTTGTTATAATTTGTTGCAAAGAAGCAAAGGACCACTCTTCGACAAGCTCAGGGTATACGGGGTGGGGTGCAGGCTAATTACCTGGAGCAGGCGCAGCGGGTGCCGGCGAGGCTGAGGCATCGGGCGTTGCACTGTCGGCGGTAGCCGCCGTGTCGGCGCTATCGGCAGCGCCATCATCGGCCCCGTCATCCGGCCCTGCCGTGGCTTCTTTCGGCGCCAGCGGCGCCTTCGATTTGACCGTATCGTAAGGCAGCATGGCATCGCTCACCGATCCCGGCAAAATCTGCCCGGATACCTCGCCATGGCCGGCCTTAGGCTGCGAATGGCAGGCGCTCAGCATCGCAACGGCAGCCAGAATCGCCAGGGTCGAGCGCGTGCGGCGGATCATGCACAAGTCTCCGGTTCGCAGAGCGGCAGCAGTTGCGCCAGGAAATGCGGTGTGCGCGCCAGCAGCGCTGCGTCCCACGCCGGCGCATCGACATCGCGCCCCAGCCGAGCCAGGCTCGTCACCCCCAGTTCGGCGATGCCGCAGGGGACGATGCCGCTGAAATGGGTCAGATCGGGCGAAAGGTTGACCGCGAAGCCGTGCATCGTCACCCAGCGGCGGATGCGCACGCCGATCGCGCCGATCTTCGCCTCGCGCCCGTCGATGTCGCGGGTCCATATCCCGACGCCCGCGTCGGAGCGCCATGCCGCTACATTGAAATCGCCCAGCGTGGCGATGACCCAGTCTTCCAATGCGTGGACGAAGCAGCGCGCATCGCGGCTCCGCCGGCGCAGATCGAGCAGCACATAGGCGATGCGCTGGCCCGGCCCGTGATAGGTATGCCGCCCGCCGCGCCCGGCGTCGACCACGTCGAAGCGCGGGTCGAGCAATTCCGCGCTGACCGCGCTGGTGCCGGCGGTGTAGACCGGCGGGTGCTCCAGCAGCCAGATCAGCTCTTCCGCCCGCCCTTCCTGGATCGCCAGATTACGCGCGGCCATGGCCTCCAGCGCCTGCCGGTAAGGCACCTGCGCCTGCTCGGTCCGCAACTCGATTCCCGGGATGATCATTTGCGCCTATGTGCTATATGCGATCGGAATGGGCGGCAGGTCGATGGGGCAACCGGGTCGCGGTTGCGGCTTGCCGCTTCGAATATCGGCAATGAGCAACGCCGCTGCGGTTGGCAAGCGCGTCGTGGGAGTCAAGGAATGAAATTCGACGGCAACCGGGCCTGGAACGACGCGGTCCGCGCAACGGCGGCGAACCGGGAGGTGCTGCTGGTGCTGGCGGGGGTGTTCTTTTTCCTGCCGGGGCTGGTGGAGGCGCTGTTTCTTGCCGGCTACCAGGCCGAGATGGCAGCCAGCGTTTCAGCGGTCATGGCCGCGCCCAGGAACCCGGCCGCGTTGCAGCAGATGATGCATGTCTACCTCGGCGTCGTGCCCTATTTCATCATGCTGCTGCTGGTGCAGAGCCTGGGTTATATGGCGATGCTGGCGCTGTTGACCGATCAGCGCCGCCCGACGGTCGGGGAGGCCATGGCCATCGGCGCGCGCAGCGTTCCGGCGTTGGTCGGCGCAATCGTGATCTTCTTTCTGGGCTATGTGGTCGCCTCGGCGCCGCTGGGTGTGATCCTGATCGGCTGCATCGCGGCGCTGGGGCCGCAGTTCGGGTTCGCGATCGGGATCACGATCGACATGATCGCAATTATCGTGGTGGTGACCCGGCTGTCGCTGACCCTGCCGGTCATCGTGATCGAGGGGCTGCATCGCCCGCTGGGCGCGCTGCTGCGATCCTGGCGGATCACCGCCGGCAGCACCCTGCGCCTGCTGGCGTTCTTCATCATGCTGGGGATTGCCTATATCGTCATCACCATTACGCTCAGCGCCTTGCTGAACCTGCTGTCGGCGGCGATGGGCACCGGGCAAAGCTTCATCCTGCTCTCGGGCGTGGTGTCGGGCGTGATCGGCGCGCTGGCGAGCATCGTCT
>CAXTOI010000614.1:0-2064 GCA_964245645.1 uncultured Novosphingobium sp.
CCTTGGGAGCAGATTCCACGAGGGTCTTGGCTTCGGTCAGGCCCAGCGACGTCAGCGTGCGCACTTCCTTGATGACCTGGATCTTCTTGCCGCCGTCGCCGGTCAGGATGACGTCGAATTCGGTCTGCTCTTCGACGGCAGCAGCAGCTTCGCCGCCACCGGCAGGAGCGGCCACGGCCACGGCAGCAGCGGCGGACACGCCCCATGCTTCTTCCAGGGCCTTGGCAAGGTCAGCGGCTTCAAGAACGGTCAGCTTCGACAGTTCGGTTACGAGAGAGGCGATATCGGCCATGTTGGTATGCTCCTGATGTGAGTGAATTCGGTTAAGGGGGGGAATAGTCTATGCGGCTTCGGCGTCTTTTTCGGCGTAGGCGGCAAAAACGCGGGCCAGCTTGCCGGCAGGCGCCGTGATTACCTGGGCGATCTTGGTCGCCGGTGCCTGGACCAGGCCGATCAGCTTGGCGCGCAGCTCGTTGAGCGACGGCATCGAGGCGAGCGCCTTGATCCCATCGGCATCGAGCAGATGCACACCCATCGCACCGCCAACGATCTCCAGCTTGTCGTTGGTCTTGGCGAAATCGATGGCGATCTTTGCCGCGGCGACCGGATCGACCGACGTCGCCAGCGCCACCGGGCCGGTGAGCAGATCACCGATACCAGCGTAGTTGGTGTCGACGATGGCCAGCCGGGCCAGACTGTTCTTGGAAACCTTGAACGAGGCACCGCCATCGCGCATCTTCACGCGCAGGGCAGTGGTCTGGGCCACGGTCATCCCGAGATTGCGGGTGACGACCACCACGCCAACCTCGTTGAAGCTGGCGTTCAGGCTCGCGACCGCGTCGGCTTTCTGCGAACGATCCATGCTTACTCCTTCATTATGGCCGCACGCCGCAAGGCATGCAGCCGGGGCTGCGTCTGCCCGTACCGCGAATGCGACATGGGCGAGTCCACCGATGGGGAAGGAGTACGAACAGCCGTATGGCTAAACGTGCGTGGCGCCGCGCCTGACATCAGGAGGAGGCAACCTTGGCTCTTTTCCCCGTCTGGACTGGACATTAAGCAGGAAGCCTGCACCAGTCGTCTTGGACGGATGACACCGGGCGAGCCCGATAGTCCGGGCGCCGCCTAGCAGAAATGCCGCGCAGGTCAAGAACGCAGGGTCGAAATTTGTTTCGTGATGCGTCGGCAATCGTTGTGCCCCGCAGCTTCAATGCCAGGCAAGCCATTACATTGCTATTGCTTCAATAAGTAACATCGCGCACGGGTCAGCCGTATCCAGCAAATGATGGAGCGACGAATGGCCATAGCAAGCGAAAATCAGTCGCGGTACGAGACGCTCGATGCAATGAGGGGCGTGGCGGCTCTCCTAGTCGCAGTCTATCATATACAACTAAGTCTGCACTTAAAGGACGTTGCGATCCCTGGTTACTTGGCCGTCGACCTGTTCTTTGCGCTCAGCGGCTTTGTTATTGCGCTGACATATACCGAGAAGTTTGCCGATAATCTCGGCGTCTTGCGCTTCATCGAACTGAGGCTCACCCGCCTCTTTCCACTGTACGCGTTGGGCTTTCTGCTGGGACTGCTACCGCTGCTCGCACGCATGGCCCGACACGGAATCAATATGGGGGAGACCGGCAGCTTCACATGCATCGCGCTGTTCGGCGCTGTCATGCTGCCCGATCCGTGCAGTGTTCATGAGCTGTTTCCTGCCAATGGACCCTCCTGGTCACTCTTTTTCGAGTTGGCGATAAACCTCTGTTTCGGATGGTGCTTATGGCGGGTTTCGGTAAGCGGGTTGTTCATCGTCATGGCGCTGGCCGCGCTATCATTCTTTTACCTCATTTCACCCCCAGACTATTATAACATAGGGTGGGAATGGCAGAGTTTTGCTGGCGGTATATCGAGAACGGTTTATTCGTTTTGTGCAGGCATAGCCTTGTATCGGCTTATTCCGTTGAACTGGCGTTCTCGATCGTATGCCTCGCTGCTGGTTATAATGGTGATGGGATCCTTAGTGTCTGACCCGAAACTCATTTTAGAAAAGGTTGGGTGATATCAAGGACA
>CAXTOI010000615.1:0-1721 GCA_964245645.1 uncultured Novosphingobium sp.
ACTCGCAAGGCTATGATCCATAACACTTTCAGAGTTTCGAATCAGACTCTAAGAATGAACAGCCCATCATCGTTCCTGGTCCGGGTAAGAGCTTGCGCCCGTAACGTCATGCTTCGACCGCGCGGGAGGCCGATGATCACCGTCTCGGGGATGAGCGACCGCCTAAGGGCATCAATGTCTTGGTCGATCCTACCGTCGCCCGTATGGACGATCGACTCCACCGCGACCACTACGGTCGCGCCCTCGAAGTCGATTGATGAAGCGATGGAACCGTCGTTTTGCCACAGATCAGGCGGCACGGTGGTTGTTTCGCACGTAACCACGAAACTCGACGAGACCACCCTGTAAATCAGCTGCAATTTGTCCTTGGGGCATTGGCTGCTGTGGATGAGCAAATTAGGCTGAAGGCCGACCGTCTGCCCGGCAAGCTTTTTTTGGATCGATGATATGGGCGATCGATTTACCGCCAGGAGAAAGTCTGGATAACGAAGCGCGTGAAAAACGGCCGATTCAGCCGCATCTGTCTCGCGGGGAAACCATGGGCTCGACGCCGAGATCGAGATTTCTTTCGCCGTGCCGTCGATTCCGCGAAGCGAGACCCAAGCGCCGTTCTCGTCCCCGGCTTGCGGCCGCCGTAATCGATCGATCACCGGTTTGATCCGCGCCTTGTAGGTACTTGCCAGGGGTGAAGTCAGATCAGCGTCAATCCAATACCAGAACGAGATAGAATCCAGCGGCTCAACCGCCCGTTGTATCTCGTGGAGCTGAGTTCGTGTCTTCTGGTCGGATTTTTGATCTTCCTCTCGGTTCTTCTCGTTTTCAAGCGCTTGCGAAATAGCGGAAATGAGTGTCGACGCCACAATGCCTGTCAGGACGATCTTCCCCCAGTTGGTAATCTTTTTAGTCCGCTTGTTCCGAAACTCGGTCATAAGCCCGATTGCGCCGAATGCACCGGTAAGTCCGATGCTCAGGAACTTGAAGAAGCTCAGCAGGACGCTTACCCAATCCTCCATTCCGTTCCCTTAATCCAAACTCAAGCGGTCGTCGCCGCAGAACCTCGGAAGATGTAGGCGCTATCCGCAAGGATTATTCAAAGGAATCCTGAGCGCCCTGCCCCGGCCGCTTTGGCGGCCGGGGTTTTGCTTCATCTTTCGCTAGCCGCACGAAGCCCGATTCGCCCTAGCTGTAGGCGCTTGAAATCGTAGCGAGCTCTACTCGCAATCAGAGCCGTTTCCTGCTCAGATTAGCTGACACGGGGGCCGCAACGCTGCTCACGCTTTTTGACATTGTGCTCGCAATCATCGGGCCGTGCTCGCAATCGGAGCCGGCTGCTCACGCTTGCCGACAATGACCGGGTTTGGTGGAAGCACGAACCCGCTGCGCGGGAGGGTGCGGGAGGCGAGGTTAAGGTGACGGATCGAGCGTAGCGCGGTGGTTGAGCGCTGCGGGCGGCAGGCAGAGCATCGCGGTTCCATCAAAAGGAGCCTCATCATGCACATCCTCGCACCCGTTGTTGCCGTCAGCCCGCTACGCCAGCGTCTCATCGACGAGATGGATATTCGCCGCTTCGGTCCTGAGACGCAGCGCAACTACATCCGCGACGTCGGGAGGTTTGCGACGTTCCTGGGGCGCTCGCCCGATACGGCGACGGCAGAAGATGTGCGACGCTTCCAGATCGAGCAAAGTGACCTGAGCGTCCCGGCGCCAACGATGAACGCCAT
>CAXTOI010000615.1:1731-2060 GCA_964245645.1 uncultured Novosphingobium sp.
GTGTCTGCGCTGCGGTTCTTCTTCATCCAGACTCTCGACCGGCCGGACCTGGCGCGCAAGCTGGTCCGCATGCGGTATGAGCGCAAGCTGCCGGTGGTGCTGAGCCAGGACGAGGTGGCGCGGTTGTTGGCTGCGACCACCTGCCTTAAGCATCAGGCGGCGTTGTCCGTCGCCTATGGAGCGGGCCTGCGCGCTGCCGAGGTTGCTGCCCTCAAGGTTCGCGACATTGACAGCGAGCGCATGCTGCTCAGGGTCGAGCGCGGCAAGGGCGGGCGATATCGCAACGCCATGCTCCCGACCGGGCTCTTGGCATTGCTGCGGGAGTGGTG
>CAXTOI010000616.1:0-2055 GCA_964245645.1 uncultured Novosphingobium sp.
CGGGTTGATCTTGTGCCAGAGCCGGGAGCCGGGGGCGGCGCCGGCCCGGCCGCGCGCCGCGCACGCTGGAAAGCGTCGGTACGCAGACGGTTGATCTGGGGGGCAGCTACCGCTTGTCGCGCAACGTCGATGTCACCGCCGGATTGCGCTACGAGCGCGACCGCGACCGGCTGGACGCGCAGATCGACGGCAAGACCGATACCCAGGCGGTGTTCGTGGGAACGCAGTTCAAATTCTAATATGCCCCCGTCTATTCATTTTCCGCTCGGGTCGCTTGCAGCAACGCCGCCCTTTGCCTAACACGGTCATGAATAATCGAACGGGAAAGGATTGGGCTTATGGCGCGTGTTGCAGTCGTGACTGGCGGCACTCGGGGTATCGGCGAGGCGATCAGCCGCGCCTTGCAGGCAAAGGGATTTACCGTCGCCGCCAATTACGGCGGCAATGCCGATAGGGCCAAGGCGTTTACCGCGGATACCGGCATTGCGTCCTATTGCTGGGACGTGGGCGATCATCAGGCCTGCCTCGACGGCTGCGCACAAGTCGCAGGCGAACTCGGTCCGATCGATGTCGTGGTAAATAATGCCGGCATCACCCGCGACGCGGTGCTGCACCGCATGAGCCCCGACGACTGGAACGAGGTGATGCGCATCAATCTGGGCGGTTGTTTCAACATGACCAAGCCGACATTCCCCGGCATGCGTGACCGGGGCTGGGGGCGGATCGTCAATGTCGGCTCGATCAATGGCCAGTCGGGACAATACGGCCAGGTCAATTACGCCGCGGCCAAGTCGGGCATCCACGGCTTCACCAAGGCGCTGGCGCAGGAGGGCGCCAAATACGGCGTCACGGTCAACGCCGTCGCCCCCGGCTACATCGATACCGACATGGTTTCTGCGGTGCCCCCGGCCGTGCTTGAAAAGATCATCGCCAAGATCCCCGTCGGGCGTTTGGGTCAGGCCGAGGAAATCGCCCGCGGCGTCGTATTCCTGTGCTCCGAGGAAGCCGGCTTCGTTACCGGATCGACGCTGTCCATGAACGGCGGGCAACACATGTATTAGAGCATTGTGCTTTGAATTTGGCTCACTTCAATCCTCCCCCCTTGGGGGAGGTGGCAGCCCGCAGGGCTGCCGGAGGGGGCGTTCTGGGCGCAATCTCAGGTTCACGAATATTCCGCCAGCCGCCCCTCCACCGCGCTACGCGAGCCGCTTGCCCCGGAGAGAAGGGATTTTGCGTCACATTTACGGCATGACACTTTAAATGGCTTCAGCGCTTTATCACCCTCCGATCAAACGCTCGATCGAGATCGCCGGGCACAAGACCTCGATCAGCCTCGAACCGTTGTTCTGGGATCTGCTGCGCCGCGCTGCAGCAGCAGAGGCGATACCGATCAATGCGCTGGTCGCCCGGATCGATGCCGAGCGGATCGTGGCGGAGACCCCACCGGGGCTCGCCGGGGCGCTGCGCCTGTGGCTGGCCGCCGGCGGCGATGCAACAAAGCCGATGGACGGACGTTAGCACCTCGGGTTCCGTTCCGATCTGTGGAGAGTTTCATGTTCAAGCGCGCCGTTCTGATCGCCTCGCTGGTCCTGGCCATGCCGGTTTCGGCTTATGCCGATAATGTGCGGGTCTACCACGGCCGTACCTATTACAAGCATTGTCGCCATTCGTCGGGCACGGCCGGGCTGGTTGCCGGCGGCGTCGGCGGTGCGATCATCGGCGGCAGCGTGATCGGCGGCGGTCTGGCCGGCCCGCTGATCGGCGCCGCCGCCGGTGCGCTGGGTGGTCGCGCGATAGACCGTTCGATGACCGCACACCGTCGCTGCGGCTACTCGCGCTGATCGAGCCTTCCCGGCAGGATGGACGCTTCCGGCGTTTTCCTGCCGTCAGGCGCCCGCGCCATGGTCAACACCAGTTTCGCCAGCGGCCGAACGCGTCTGGTCAGCGCCCTGCTGGCCGGCCTGCTGCAAGCCGGCTTGATCCTGGTCCTGCTCTATGGTTTGGCGCCGCCGGCGTGGCGCTCCAGCCTGCCATCGGCGCTGACCTCGCTGGATT
>CAXTOI010000617.1:0-2050 GCA_964245645.1 uncultured Novosphingobium sp.
ACCGTGCTCAGCCTGGCAGGCGGCATCGTTGGTCTGGCTTCGGGCCGTTTCAGCCTGGGTCAGGTTGCAATTCCGGTCGGCGTTGGCGTCGGCGCCGGGACCGGCATTCCGATCGTGACCGCCGCGGTGACCGGTACGATCTGATCCACGCTCTGCGCGGCTGACAGGCGCGCATGACACCTGGGGTGGCGAGGCATTCATGACGGACAAATATCTCATACCGCAGCGGCTCGACGATCCGGAACTGATCGGGCTTTGGACGCTCGACGAGTTCATCGCAATGGTGGCGCCGTTCGTGTGGGGTATCTTGTCGCAGCATATCGTCATCGGCATCCTAATGGGTTTCGGTGGTTGGTGGGGTCTGCGTAAGGCAAAGGCAGGCCGAGCTTCGTCATGGCTGCTGCACCTGGCTTACTGGTATTTACCAGCAAGCTTTGTGGGGCTGCGTGCCACGCCACCCTCTTTTCTTCGAGTGATGGCGGGGTAGACCAATGGATCTCAGTTATTCGCACTCTCAATCGCAGCGCATCCTCAAACAGCGCAACGTGCTGGTGGGAGTGTCGCTCGGGCTGGTGGCTTTGTCGGCGCTGCTGGGCGTTGCCGCGGTGTCGCGTGATCGGGAGATCATCCTGGAACCAGTGCTGCGATCACCGCTGACATTGTCGAGCGCCGGCGTGAGCCGCGAGTATCTTGAGGCAGTGACGCGCGACGCGGCCGTCATGACGCTCAACCGTACCCCGCAGAGCCTCAATTATTGGATGAAGTCGGTTCTTGAGATCACCGATCCGCGCGCATACGGCGCGGTAAGAGGTGATCTCCTGAAGATCGTCGAGGACCAGCGTGGCTCGTCGATCGCACAATTTTTCACGATTGATGAGATCAAGGTCGATCCGGCGGCGCTGACCTCCGACGTGTCCGGGACGATGCACACGATGGTGGGCCGGCAAGAGATTTCGGCCCTGCCCAAGACGTTTCACTATGGATGGTCTTACAACGGCGTCTCGCTGAAGCTCATCCAGTTCGGGATGGTGGAAAAAGAACCCGCCAAGCCCATCGATGATGGGAGCCCAGAATGATGATATATCCACTTGGCGCGGCAGGGGTCGCGGCAGGCACCTGGTTGATGTCGCGTTTCGACTGGGGCGCTAAGCTCATTGGCTCGGCGGTGTTCCTCGCCTCGGCAGCCTCGGTGGCGGTGCCGGCTTATGCCGACCAGACATTGATGGCGTCGGATAATGCGCGGATCGATTGTCTGGCGAGCTCGCGCGATCTCACGCGGATCAGCCTTGTCGGTGACGAGATTGCCAGCGTCTCGAAGTTGCAGACGGGCAATGCGTCCGAGGATTTCAGCGTCGTCAATGAGCCGGTGCGCGGAGACATCTATGTTTCGGTGCCCGAGGGCTTCACGCTCAAGACGCTCTCGTTCTTTGCCACTTCGAAAAAGGGCTACGTCTACAAGTTCGCCTGTCGGCTGCAGGACAGCGAGGCGCAGCAAGTGTTCGTCGCTAATCCCGCGATAGCAGGCGAAAAGCCCGAAGAGACGCACGCGTTGGCCAGCGCAGAAACGCTCGAGGACCAAGCCGTCAAGCTGGTCCAGGCGATGTATGCCAACGCTATCCCCGATGGCTATCGCATGCGTCAGCCGGTTCGTCGGCCTGTCGGCATTGGCGAACTGAAGGTTCAGCAGATAGCAGAATATCGGGGCACCGCGCTGACGGGCCAGGTGCTGCGTATCGAGAACAAGGGGCGCCGCGTGCTCATCCTGGGCGATAGTCTTATCGCTCCATCGAATGCCGTTGCCGTGACGGTGGTCGAGAAGAACCTGGCGCCGGGCGCCGTCACTACCGCTTACATCGTCTTGCCGGACAAGGCTGGAGAGCAACCATGAGCATAATGGATAGGCTTAGCGGGCGCGCGGGCGCCGCAGCAGCGGCGGCGCCGCAATCGATCTCGCCGGTTGGCCATCCGATGGCGGCAAACGAGGGCGCTCGCAAGAAGCAGCAGATGTTGCTGGCGGGCGGGGCCGGGCTTGCATTGCTGGGTGCATGCT
>CAXTOI010000618.1:0-2040 GCA_964245645.1 uncultured Novosphingobium sp.
CGTATATCGCTGGGTGGGGCGAGACGGGCGAGCTGGACGCAGTGACCGCGTTCGCCAAGACGATCGACGAACTTGCGCGGCGGATCGAGGACGTGCTCACAGCAGGCACTCCGGTCGCCGAGCCGGTCGCGGCGTGAACACATGCTGGAGGTTGGGGTGAGTGGAGGCGCGGTCGGCACGGTGGCGGCCGTGACCGGGCGCGAGCTCGGTGCGGAGGTTGGCGATCTCGCCGGGAGTCGCACACTGTTCCACGTAGAACACTCCAGTCGGGTTCGGAGTGCGGGCCGCCGTTGAAGCCCTACCCGCAGTCGTCCATCGCTGCTAAGCCGATGGGGGCACCGCCCCCCCACCGGGCGGGGGGGCCCCCGGGGGGCCGGGGATAGGGGTGGCCCCCCCGCCCCCGGGCCAAACCCGCGGCTTGATCAGGCATCAAGCGGCTTCGAACATCCGCCGGATTTCGCCCGAGGTTACCGGTCGCCGCGAGAGGCCGCCCTGATCCATGCTGTCGGTCTTGAGACCACCCAGGTTCTGGCGTGGCGATACATCGACATGAGCGCCGGCCTTGCGCAGCGCGCCGACGGTGCAGTTGGCCCGGCCGCCGGCATGAGTGAACGGGTCAAAGCTGTACTCGCGCATGACGTTGGCGTGCGTGATCTTGTCGATGATCTCGTCGGCGATGCCGCCCAGCGAGGCCCACAGATATTCAGGGCAATTCGGCCACAGAGTATCCGAATGCGGATAATCGACCTCGAAGGTGACCATATTCGGGTTCATGAAATCCAGATTCTTGAGCCCGAAGCGGTCATCGATGAAGCAGGTGATGATATGCCGCTTGAAGACATCCGAAGGACGGCCCTCGCCGAAATCACTGAAGGTCCATTCGCGATGATGTTCATAGGTAAAATCGGCCCGCTCCAGCAGATAAGGCACCCAGCCGATGCCGCCCTCGCTCAACGCCATGCGTAAATCGGGGTAGCGCTTCCAGAAGGATGCGAACAGCCAATCGGCCGCTGAATTGGAAATCGACATCGGCATGGTCGTAATCCAGGCGTCTATCGGCGATTCGTCCGAAGCATGGGGAGCAGCGGCCCCGGTGCCGATATGGCAGTTGATCACCATCTTGAGATCGCAGCACTCTTTCCAGAACGGTTCCCAATAGGCATTGTGAATGCTGGGCAGCCCCTGAATAGAGGGATTATCCGGAAACGACACGGCATGAACGCCGAATTTCGACATGCGCCGCATCTCGGCAAGGGTCAGTTCCATGTCCCACAACGGCAGGATGATCATCGGAATCAGCCGCCCCGGCGCACCGCCGCACCATTCCTGAACATACCAGTCGTTCCATGCGCGCACCCCGAGCAGCGCTTCATCCTTTTCAGGTGCGTTGATCAGGACCGCGCCTGCAAACGAAGCGAAGGTTGGGAAATTCATCGACCCGCAGATCCCGTTGACGTTCATGTCGTCGATACGGGCGTTCAGCTTGTACGTCCCTTCGCGCATTTGCGAATAGCGACTAGGCTCCATGCCATATTCCGAACGGGGTCGGCCGACTACGGCGTTCAGCCCGATTGTGGGGTATTCCCGGCCGCACCACAGCCACACATCCTTGCCGTCGCGGTCGATAATGCGCGGGGCGCGATCTTTCTTGCCTTCCGGGTAATGTCGAATGAACGCATCCGCCGGTTCGACCGCATGGTCATCGACGCTGATCAGAATCATGTCTTCCAGTTTCATCGCTACCTCTCCTTACCCGTTTCAAAAATTGACGACCCATCACATCTATCTCTTTGCAGCCCGCTGCGCAAGGATTTGCTGCATTCCACCACCTCCCGGCAGCACATTTTTTCCGCCTGCGCGTGCGTGGCTAATGGCGCGCCAGCAGCACGGTCCCGGCAATCGGGCCGCCGCCTACGCCCACCACCCCGACACGCGCGCCGGCGACTTGCCGACCGCCGCCATGCCCACGCAATTGCACGCAGATTTCGTGCAGCAATCCATAACCATGCAGGCGCCCTGCCGACAGCTGACCCCCGTTGG
>CAXTOI010000619.1:0-2034 GCA_964245645.1 uncultured Novosphingobium sp.
CGGCCCGTGAGTTCGAGCTGGCCGAACGGCGCGGCCTTGTTCATTTAACGCCCTCTTCTGCACCCTGATCGATCGCCAACATAACGCTCACGCTTCCTGAAGAGAATGGCCAAGATGCGCGTTAGGCTCATAGCGAGCCCCCCACCAATCTCCTCTCGGCATAGCCCTCATCTTGGCTGTGCGCTGGAGTACAACCAAGAACTCTAATAATTATCTACAGCATTTCCGACTACGCGATGGCGCGGCTGAATTACTGATCACGTCGGTATACACCTCGACCTTAAGCAAGACTTGACAAACGGAGCGGTGCTCCGCGATACGCTGGCTGTGCTTCAATACCGATCAACGACCAGTTCCAACAAAGGGATCGAGCAATGCCCAGCGAAATGATGAAGGCGGTTCAGCTACACGAATTCGGCGGTCCCGAGGTGCTGCGGTACGAAGATGCTCCCAGGCCCGCACTGAGCCCCGGCGAGGTGCTGGTGCGAGTCCACGCAGTTGGTCTCAACCCGCCGGATTGGTACCTGCGGGACGGTTTGACGATGCTCCCACCGGAGTGGAGGCCGCCGGTTCCACTGCCGGCCATTCCCGGCACGGATATCTCGGGCGTAGTCGAGGCAGTCGCCGACGACGTCGAAGACTTTTCTGTCGGTGACGAAGTCTATTCCATGGTCCGCTTTCCCAGCTTTGGGGACAGCCGGACTTACGCGGAATACGTGAACGTAGCGGTCACAGAACTCGCGCACAAGCCTGGTGGCATCGATCATGTCCATGCTGCGGGTGCGCCGATGTCACTCCTTACGGCGTGGCAGTATCTGATCGAGCTCGGGCACAACGAGCCGAATCCCGTTCAGCCGCACACCCATGAGCCGGTCGAACTCAAGGGCAGGACCGTGCTCATCAACGGTGCCGCAGGCGGGGTGGGCCACTTCGCTGTGCAATTGGCAAAATGGAAGGGCGCGCGCGTCATCGCGGTTGCGTCTTCGAAGCACGAAGCGTTCCTGCGCGATCTCGGTGCCGACGAGTTCATCGACTACACCAAGACCTCTCCTGAGGACGCCGTGCGCGACGTCGACCTCGTGCTAGACTCGGTCGGGGGCCCAACCACGGCTCGCTTTCTGCGCACCCTGAAACGCGGAGGTGCGTTGTATCCGGTGTTCCCGATAGGATTTTCCAGCGCCGAAGAGGCCGAGAAGCTGGGCATCACCGTTTCGGCGACCCAGGTTCGGTCGAACGGCGCACAGCTAGAAGATCTCGCCCGCCTATTGGAAGACGGCACGGTCCGCGTCGGAATCGACAGCACTTATCCCCTGGCAGAGGCGAGCAAAGCGCATGAGCGGGCCGAAGGCGGGCACATCCAAGGCAAGATCGTGCTTACGGTAGATTGAAGGCGAGCTGGATGCAATCCCGAGACCGCCTCCGGCGCGTCGATGAGCACAGGCAATAAAGACGGCAAGCTCAACGCCAACAGGACAGGAAAGCAGTGACGAACGGCTTCGAGAAAGTTGATCTGACCGGTCGCGTGGTCGTCATTACGGGGGGCGCAGGAGGCATGGGCCGGGCGACGGCGCTGCTCTGCGCAACGCGCGGTGCCAACGTGGTGATCGCCGACCTGGACCAGCGGCAGGGCGACGCACTGGTCGGCGAAATCAAGGGCGCAGGCGGTGTCGCAGCCTTCAAACGAACCGACGTGACGAACGAAGACGACGTGCAGGCGTTAGTCGAATTCGCAACTACTGCTTTCGGCGGCCTTGATGCCGCCTTCAACAATGCTGGCATAGAGACCGGCGCGACGCCCTTTATCGACTTTCCGCTCGACCAGTGGAAGCGGGGGGTCTCGGTCAACATGACCGGAGTGTTCCTTTGCGTCAAACACCAGCTCCGCCACATGCTGCAGCACGGTGGCGGCTCAATCGTAAACACCTCGTCCGTTTCGGGCGTGGTAGGCTTTCCCATGTCGGTCGATTACGTAGCGGCCAAGCACGGGGTTGTCGGGATTACCCGCGCTGCGGCGGCGGAGGTGACCGGCAGCGG
>CAXTOI010000620.1:0-2022 GCA_964245645.1 uncultured Novosphingobium sp.
CCCATCTGGAGTAGCGCAACCGCCAGGTCGCGGCGCACGGGATAGTAGCAAGCCGGCGGGTCCGAAACGGACGAGAAGTCGGGCCCTTCCTGGATTTCGGCCGCCTGCTGGAACGCGATCACCGCCTCACTTGAACGTTTGTCCATCAAGGCGGCCCGCCCAGCGAGCACATTGCGCGCGATGAGCGTCTGCAGCTGCGCTTGTAGCGAACTATCATCCTTGCTGACCTTGGCCGTCGTTCCCTGAATTGCCGCCGCTTCAACGCGCACGCCGGCAGCGTCGTGCTTGCGGGCGAGCGCCTCGCCGCGCGCATAATGCCACATGGCGATGAGGATCGGCGATTTCGGTCGCGACAGCGCCAGAACCTCGGCCGGATCGGCGAACAGCGCCATGGCGAAATAACCATTCGCGCCGATCATCTGATCGTAGATCTCTGGCTTGTCCTGCGCTGCGGCACGCGGCTGGTTTTGGACAGCGGCAAGAGCGCTTGAATGGCTGGGTCTCGGTCGCTTTCGTAATCTACAAGGCGGGCGGTCGTCTTTTCAAAGTCCAATCTTCCCGTTCATACCCGGCCAATCAGAGTAGCCCACAGAGTTGCCGCCGTACCAATATTCCTTCGGTGAGTCGGCAAGCGGGGCGCCCGAGCGAAGGCGTTCGACAAGGTCGGGATTGGCGAGGAATGGTCGGCCGAAACTGAACAGATCGGCATCCCCGTTGGCCAGGGTCTGCTCTGCAAGCTCGAGCGTGTACTGGTTGTTCGCGATGTAAACGCCGGAAAAGCGCTCGCGCAGCTCGCGAAAATCGATGCCGTCCGGCACGTCACGGGTCTGCTGAGTGACGCCTTCGATATCGTGAATGTACAACAACCCGATCGTGGACAAGGCATCGACGAAACTGTCGTAAGTCTGGGTGACCTGGCTGTCGAGCGGCGCCTTGCCCGGCTCGGTCGTCGCCGGCGAAATGCGAATGCCGACGCGCTTGGCGCTCCATACGTCGACCACGGCACGAACCACCTCAATCGGGAACCGCAACCGGTTCCCGATCGAGCCACCGTAGTCGTCGGTGCGCCGGTTCGTGCTGTCGCGGATGAATTGCTCCAGCAGATAATTGTTCGCCGCGTGGATCTCGACGCCATCGAACCCGGCCGCCTTGGCTTGTCCGGCGGCATGCCGATAATCTGCGACAATGGCCGGGATCTCATCGGTCTCAAGCGCGCGCGGCGTCACGAAGTCCTTCAGGCCGGCGTTAGTGAAAGCCTGGCCTTCCGCCGCGATTGCCGATGGCGCGACCGGCAGTTCGCCGTCATGCAAGTCGGGGTGCGAGATGCGACCGGTATGCCAGAGCTGGAGAAAGATCGTGCCGCCGCGCCGATGCACGGCATCAACGATCGGGCGCCACGCCGCAACCTGCGCGTCGGACCAGATGCCGGGGGTCATCGCGTAACCCCGCGCTTGACGCGAAATGTTCGTCGCCTCGGTGATGATCAGGCCGGCATCCGCGCGTTGCGCATAATAGTCGGCGGCAAAGTCCGGCGGTATGCCGTCCTCGTTCGAGCGGCTTCGCGTGAGCGGCGCCATGACAATGCGATTTGACAGCTGCAGATCGCCGATCTTGGCGGGTTGCAGGATTGGACTGGCTGACTGGTTGGACATTCACTAATCCTCTGTAGGGACGATGAACCCCGAAAGAGGCGAGGTTATAACGCGTGAGCGGGCGTTTGATCCCACCGTGCGTTCCACGGCGGACGCCGCCCAGCGGGCCTTGATAATAGGCGAACCCTCACTCTAGGGCGGCGTCCGAGTTGGCGGGGTTGTCGCGACTCAGACTTATCGGCGACTATTTGCCGGTTGGATCGTTGCCTGCCTATGGACGCTCCTGCCAGGCTCGGTCAGCCTACTGCCCGCATCGACGGCTCCCTCGAGGTATGCGGAACGGCCGAGTATCCCAGCGACGCGTCGCCTGCCGAAATGGCGCATGCCGTGCGGGTGACCAGCGCGGCTGCTCGGTCGGCCAGTGCGGATA
>CAXTOI010000621.1:0-2007 GCA_964245645.1 uncultured Novosphingobium sp.
GGCCGAGCGGCGCACAAGCCATTCTCGATGCCGACGCCGCGACGCTCGCCCCGGTTACCCCGGCGTCCGAACAAGCCGCGCGCGCACGGATCAATATCGCTCAGGCGCGCCACGCGGAGGCTCGCGCGGCAGCCGATGCGCCGTGCCACCTGGCTGACGGCACGCGAATCGAAATCTTCGCCAATCTCGGCAGTCTCGCCGACGCCGATGCGGCCATGTCGGCAGGCGCCGAGGGCTGCGGGCTGCTGCGGACCGAACTGCTGTTCATGGACCGCGCCGCGCCGCCCGACGAGGACGAGCAGCACGCGCTTTATGCCGCGATCGCGGCGCGGCTGGACGGCCGCCCGTTGATCATCCGCACGCTCGACATCGGTGGCGACAAGCCTGTGCCCTATCTGCCGATCGGCCCCGAAGATAACCCGGCATTGGGCCTGCGCGGCATCCGCGTCGGGCTGGCGCATCGCGGCTTGCTCGATACCCAGCTACGCGCGATCCTGCGCGTCGCGCAAACCGCGCAATGCCGCATTCTGGTGCCGATGGTCGCAAGCCTGGCCGAGTTGGCAGAGGTCCGCCGCTGCGCCGACATCGCCGCGCACGCGGTCGGGCGCGCTACGCCGGTGTCGATCGGAGTGATGATCGAGACCCCGGCAGCGGCGATCACCGCCGACCTGCTCGCGCCCGCCGCCGACTTTTTCGCCATCGGCACGAACGACCTGGCGCAATATACCCTGGCGATGGATCGCGGTAATCCCGAACTTGCACCCCAGGTCGACGCGGTTCATCCTGCGGTGCTGCGGATGATCGAGAGCGCTGCCCGCGCCGCTGCCGCGCACGGCCGCCCGGTCGGAGTCTGCGGCGGACTGGCTTCCGATCTCGCCGCCGCATCGATCCTGATCGGGCTGGGAGTGACCGAACTTTCCGCAGTGCCGGGCATGATCCCCGAGTTGAAGGCCAAGCTGCGCAACTGGACCTTGGCCCAATGCGCCGATCTGGCGCTGGCGGCGCTGGCCTTGCCATCTGCCGCGGCAGTTCGTGCGTTGGCCGCGCAGGGGAGACGATGATGCAGCTGCGCTTGTCGGCGGGCGCTTTCCAGGGGCTGGGTCGCGCGCTGATGCTGCCGATCGCGGTGCTGCCGATCGCCGGGCTGCTGCTACGACTGGGCCAGCCCGACTTGCTCGATATCGCCTTTGTCGCAGCGGCCGGCGATGCCATTTTCCAGAACCTGGGGCTGCTGTTCGCGATCGGCGTCGCGGTTGGATTTGCCCGCGACGGCAACGGCGCCGCGGCGCTGGCCGGCGCGGTATGCTTTCTGGTTTCGACCCATGGCGCGCAGACGATGCTCCATCCGCCTGCCGATCTGGGCGCCGGGCTGCCTGGGGTGACACGGGACATCGTTCTTGCTGCCTACCGGCAAACCGCGCTTGCCAAGCTGAGCGTACCGCTAGGGGTGCTGTCCGGGCTGATCGCCGGGAGCTTCTACAACCGCTTCGGGGCGATCAAGCTGCCCGAATACCTCGCCTTCTTCGGCGGCCGCAGGTTCGTGCCGATCGTCAGCGGCGTGGCCGGGCTGGTGCTGGCGCTCGTCTTCGGGCTGGGCTGGAGCGCGTTGAACCGGGGCATCGATGCGCTGAGCCACGCGTTGATCGCCGCCGGCCCGCTCGGCCTGTTCGGCTATGGGGTCCTCAACCGCCTGCTGCTGGTAACCGGGCTGCATCACATCCTGAACAATGTCGTCTGGTTCATCCTGGGTGATTTCCACGGGGCCACCGGCGATCTCAACCGTTTCTTCGCAGGCGATCCTGCCGCCGGCGCGTTCATGAGCGGGTTCTTTCCGGTGATGATCTTCGGCCTCCCTGCGGCATGCCTGGCAATGTACCACAGCGCCCGGCCCGAACGGCGCGCCGAGGTCGGCGGATTGCTGCTGAGCCTGGCGCTGACCGCGATGCTGACCGGCGTAACCGAGCCGATCGAGTTCACGTTCATGTTTCTGGCGCCGCTGCTCTATGC